>JAEXXY010000155.1 GCA_023451855.1 Actinomycetes bacterium | reverse complement strand
GCGGGGAACGGCCCGGCCTCGGTGGCCCCGGCGGCCGCGGCCGCACCGGTGGCTCCCGCCGCGGACCCGCCCTCGGCGACCTTGTCGATGCCCTTGTCGACGCCGGCACGCACCTTGGCCACCTTCTCGGCGTACTTGCCCTTGGTCTTCTCGTCGATCGTGCTGCTCGCGGCGTCGACGTAGCCGTCGATCTTCTCGCGGTTCTCGGTCGTGAACTCCCCGGCCTTCTGCTGGGCCTGTTTCGCCGCCTGCGTCGCGGCCTCCTGCAGCTGCCGGGCCTTGGTCTCGAGGTCGAGCTCCTCGGCCTTCTGCTTCAGCTTGTCCAGGAACGACATCGCTGCACCGCCCTTCGTCTCGTGTCTTCTTTACGGCCAACGGTGGGTCCGGCCCCGGCGTTCCCCGTCCGTGCGGGCGTCGTACCCCGAGGGCACAGCCGTCGCACGGTCGCCACACAGCGGGCGGGCTCACGCGTCGTGCGAGGATTGGGCCCATGAAGGCAACCCTGCACACGAACCACGGCGACATCGTCGTCGACCTCTTCGAGCACCAGGCCCCGAAGACGGTGGAGAACTTCGTCGGCCTCGCCAAGGGCGAGAAGGAGTACAAGGACGAGGCGGGCCGCACCAACCCGACCCCGTTCTACGACGGCCTGATCTTCCACCGCATCATCCCGAACTTCATGATCCAGGGCGGCTGCCCGCTCGGTCAGGGCTTCGGTGGCCCGGGCTTCACGTTCGACGACGAGATCAGCCCCGACAAGGACTTCACCAAGCCGTACGTGCTCGCCATGGCCAACGCCGGCAAGCGCATGGGCAAGGGCACCAACGGCTCGCAGTTCTTCATCACCACGGCGCCCACCACGTGGCTCCAGGGCAAGCACACGATCTTCGGTGAGGTCGCCGACCAGTCCTCCCGCGACGTCGTCGACAAGATCGGCACCGTCGCCACCGGCCCGAACGACAAGCCGGTCGAGGACGTCGTCATCAACTCGGTGACGATCGAGGACTGAGCGCACCGCTCCACCAGCTCAACCCGTACGCACGGACGAGACCGGCAGGGGGAATCCCGTTGTCCGACAACCCGACCGCTCCACCCCCCGCTGAGCCGGGGGTGCCGCAGCCTGCTGCCGGTCCGTCCGTGTGCCCGCGCCACCCCGACCGGGAGGCGTACGTCCGCTGCCAGCGCTGCGGACGCCCCGCGTGCCCCGAGTGCCAGCGTCCAGCGGCCGTCGGCATCCAGTGCGTCGACTGCGTCCGCGAGGCGTCGCGGGCGACGCCCGGCGCGCGCACCGTCTTCGGCGGCCGGGCCACCGCCGGCACCCCCGTCGTCACCTACACGATCATCGCGATCTGCGCCGTCGTCTACCTGCTCCAGCGGGCCTACCCGCCCCTGACGGATCGGTTCGCGTTCCTGCCGGCGCTCGGCTGGACCGAGCCGTACCGTTTCGTCACGGCGGCCTTCCTCCACTCGCCGGACACGATCTTCCACATCCTGCTCAACATGTTCGCGCTGTGGAGCCTCGGGCAGTACCTCGAGCCGCTGCTCGGCCGGGCCCGCTTCGCGGCGCTGTACCTCATCAGCGGCATCGGCGGGCAGGTCGCCGTCGTCCTGCTCGCCGGGTCCCCCACGATCGCCGGGCTGCAGGTCGGCCGGGACGTCGGCTGGCTGACTCCCGTCGTCGGCGCCTCCGGGGCGATCTTCGGCCTCTTCGGTGCCCTCCTCGTGCTCAACCGGCACCTCGGCCGCTCGTCGGCGTTCATGTACGCGACGATCGCCATCAACGCCGCCTTCGGCTTCATCTACCCCGGGATCGCCTGGCAGGCCCACCTCGGCGGCCTCGTGACCGGCCTCGCCTGCGCCGCCGTCATCATCGCGTTCCGACGCCAGGGCGTGCGCCACCTCGTCTGGCTGGCGCTCGGCGCGGTCCTCGCCGTCCTCGTGGCCGCAGCCGTGCTCAAGTACCTCTCGCTCCCGGAGGCCGTCCGGATGATCGACTCGAGCTCCTTCGGCAGCTGACGCGGTACTCGACGCCCGTCCACGGGCGTCCACCGTTGTCCACGGTTGTCCACGGGGCGGTCCGGCCCCGTTCTCCACAGGTCGGGGCGCTCTTCGCGGAGCCGCGGCCCAGACCGGGCCGGACCGCACTGCGACGGCCGTCTTGCACACAGGATCCACACCCTGTGGACAACGGGTTCCACACGCCGACTGAGCACGCGTTCCACAGGTGTCCCCACGCGGAGTTGTCCACCGGTGTGGATAAGCCTGTGGATGTAGTTACACGCGTGTCATTCATCCCCAGCTGGGGACAACCGTGTGGAAAAGATGTCAACACCGTGTGGGCACGTGTGGACGGTCCGGCCGTCCGCGGCCGACGGACGGCCGGGAACGCCCACGACGACGACCGGCCCGCCCCCGCGATCGGGGACGGGCCGTGAGTGGTCCGAGCGCGGCGGGCGGCCGCGGCACGACGAGGTCAGTGCCAGCGCAGCGTCATTCAGCGCCAGCGCATCGTCATGATGAAGCCGGCCATGAGCAGGACGAAGCCCACGCCGAGGTTCCAGACGCCGATCGAGCCGATCGGGTACTTGTACTCGGTCACGTAGTAGACGACGATCCACAGCAGCCCGACGACGAGCAGCGTGATGAAGACCGGGGCCCACCACGTCGGGTTGGGCTCGGCCGCCTTGCTCTTCTGCGGCGGGGTGTAGGCGGTGGCCTTGTGGTCGCGGCCTCTGGACTCGGGCACTTGCTCTCTCCTTGCGTCGTGTGCGGCCCAGCGTAGTGCGTGCGGCCGTGAACGTGCCCTCCTCGAGCCACGTCCGCTCGCGTCCGGTCCCACGGCGCGCCACGCCTCGCTCGACGAGTCGTGCGGGCGAGGGCGAGCGAGGCGTGAGCCCGTCACGAGTCACGCGTGAGTCAGGGCAGAATGGCGGTGGGCGCGGAACGGCCGCGCCCGTGGAGGACGCAGGCATGACGGACGAGCCGAGGGCCGACGAGGCGCAGGCGCACGAGCCCGCCACCGACGGTGGGCCGGACGCCGCTGCCCCGGAGCCGCGCCGCCGTCCGCGCCTCACGTGGCGGGCGCTCGTGCCCGTCATCACCGCCGTGGCCGGCATCATGTTCTCGATGAGCTTCGTGGCCGCGCAGGGCCAGGACCTCCGCGCCGACCGCGACCTGCCGGAGCTCATCATGGACGGCGACTCGCGGGTCGCCGACAAGGCCGCCCAGCTCGACACCCTCCAGAAGGAGGTCGACGCGCTGTCGAAGGCCAACGCGCCCTACGACAAGCGGCTCTCCACCCTCGCCGCCAGGGGCGACGCGCTCGCCGACGCCGCCGCCGACACCAAGGTCACCGGTCCGGCCGTCGAGGTCACCCTCGACGACGCGCACCGCAGTGCCGACTCCCTGCCCGACGGGTTCACCGCCGATGACATCGTCGTGCACCAGCAGGACGTGCAGGGCGTCGTCAACGCGCTGTGGCAGTCCGGTGCCGAGGCGATGATGATCCAGGACCAGCGCATCATCTCCACGAGCGCCGTGCGGTGCGTCGGCAACACCCTGATCCTCCAGGGCCGGGTCTACTCACCGCCCTACCGCATCAAGGCGATCGGCGACGTCCAGTCGTTGCAGCTCGGTCTCGACAACGACCAGACCGTGCAGATCTACAAGCAGTACGTCGACGCCGTCGGTCTCGGCTACGGGGTGCAGACCCACTCGTCCCTGGAGTTCCCGGCATACTCGGGAACGGTCGACCTCCAGTACGCGGCCCCGATCCGCTGACCGCCACCCGCCCGACACGACCACCCGACCCGCAGCATCCGTGAGGCCCGCATGACCCGCATCCTCGTCGTCGACAACTACGACAGCTTCGTGTACACGATCGTCGGCTACCTCGAGCAGCTCGGCGCCGAGTGCGTCGTCGTGCGCAACGATGCCGTGGAGGCCGGCGCGGTCGCCGAGTACGACGGTGTCCTCGTCTCCCCCGGCCCGGGCACGCCCGAGGCTGCAGGGGTCTCGATGGATGTCATCCGCGAGTGCGCGCGTGTCGGCACCCCCATGTTCGGCGTCTGCCTCGGCCACCAGGCGCTCGGCGTCGTCGCCGGCGCGACGGTCGACCGGGCCCCCGAGCTGCTCCACGGCAAGACCTCCCTCGTGCACCACGACGGCACCGGTGTCCTCGAGGGCCTGCCGTCGCCGTTCACCGCGACGCGCTACCACTCGCTGACCATCGACCCGGCCACGCTGCCGGACGAGCTCGTGGCCACCGGTCACACCGACTCGGGTGTCGTCATGGCGGTCCGTCACCGCGACCTGCCCCTGCACGGGGTCCAGTTCCACCCCGAGAGCGTGCTCACCGAGGGCGGCCACCGGATGCTGGCGAACTTCCTCGCCATGTGCGGCGACACCGGGGCGGTCGCCCGGTCCGCGGGCCTGAGCCCGCTCGTCACCGCCGCCGTCTGACCCCGACGAGAAAGGGCCCACTCGAGGCTGTTGGAGCGTCGAGTGGGCCCTTGCGCCCGTCGCGTCGGGTGACGCGTCGGGGTGGTGCGGGTGACCTCAGGGCAGAATCGGCGGCGGCGACGTCGTGTCGGTCGCCGTGGCGGTCGCGGTGTCGGTCGGCGTCGGCGTGACGGTGACGGTCGACGGGGTCGGCGTCGGGGTCTTGGCGACCTTGACGGTGATCGTCGAACCGGCCTTGACGACGTTGCCCGCGTTCTCGACGTCGAGCACCTGGTCGGCCGGCTTGTCGGACTCGACCGGCTCCTTCTTCGGGTTGAGGCCCGCGTTCTGCAGCGAGATGACGGCCTGCGTCCAGTCCTTGCCGACGAGGTCGTCGGGCACCTTCACGTTGCCGGTGGCGTAGTAGATCGTGACGTCCGAGCCGGCCGCGACGGTCGAGTTGGCCGACGGCTCGGTCTTGGTCACCTTGTTCTTGTCCTGGTCGGGGGTGTTCTCCTGGACGAACTTGACGACCTTGAAGCCCTGTTTCTCCAGCTCGCTGCGGGCATCGTCCTTGTTCATCCCCGTGACGTCGGGCATCTGCACGCTGTCGGGGCCGGTCGAGACGACGAACCGGACGACGGACTGCTCCGCGACCTGCCCGCCGGGCTTGGGGTCCTGGCTGATGACGCTGCCCTTGGGCACCGTGGTGCTCGCCCCCTGGGACTTCTCCCCGCGCAGGTTGTTCGACGCGAGCGTCTGGGTGGCCTGAGCCTCCTGCATGTTGACGATGGAGGGCACCGCGACCATCTTGACGTCGGGCGTCTGGTTGCCGAACCACGTCACCGCGAGCCATCCGACGAGGCCGAGCAGCACGAGCGCGAGGACGGTCACGAGCACGGCCCGGCCCCGGTTGCCCCTGCGCTCCTCGTCCTCGTCGTGCCCGACGGCCGGGAGCCCGGCCGTGTTGTCGTACTGGGACCGACGCGTCACCGGCTGCACCGCGGTCGGCGCGCCCGCGGCGGCGTAGGAC
>JAEXXY010000143.1 GCA_023451855.1 Actinomycetes bacterium | reverse complement strand
GCTACCAGCCGCACGGCCTGCCCGAGACCCGCGCCGCGATCGCCGACTGGTTCAGCGGGCGCGGGCTGCCCACCTCGCCCGACCAGGTCGTCGTCACGTCCGGCGCGCACGCGGGGCTCTCAGCCGTGCTGCGCGCCGAGCTCGACGTCGGCGACCGGGTCCTCGTCGAGACCCCCACCTACCCCAACGCCGTCGTCGCCGTCCGGCGGTCCGGGCTGCGCCCCGTGCCCGCACTGCTGACACGCGACGGCTGGGACCTCGACGCCATCGAGATCGGCCTGCGGCAGAGCGGGGCCCGGATGGCCTACCTCATCCCGGACCACCAGAACCCCACGGGCCTGCTCATGGACGCCGACACCCGCACGGCGGTCGGCGAGGTGCTCGCCCGGGCCCGCGCCGTGCCCGTCGTCGACGAGACGTTCGTCGAGCTCGGCCTCGACCGGCCGGCGGGCGAGCCCGTCGCACCGTTCGCGGCCTCGGCCCCCGGGACGTTCACGCTCGGCAGCGCCGGCAAGACGTGGTGGGGCGGCATCAGGGTCGGATGGGTGCGCTCGCCGCGCGAGGCCGCCGGGTCGGTCGTCGAGTCGCGCCACAGCCTCGACCTCGGCAGCGCCGTGCTCGAACAGCTCGTCGTCGCCGATCTTCTGCGCCAGGGCGATTCAGTGTTGGACGAGCGACGCCGCGAGGCGCGCGCCAGGCGTGACGCCATGGTCGTGGCGCTGCGGCGTCACGTGCCGGACTGGCACTTCGAGGTGCCCGTCGGCGGGCTCAACCTCTGGTGCGAGCTGCCGGTCTCGCGGGGCGAGCAGCTCGCGCGTGTGGGCGAGCAGGCCGGCGTCCGTCTCGCGCGCGGCAGCCAGTTCGCCGCCGCCGGAGGGCTCGGACGCTGGGTGCGGATCCCGTTCTGCGTGCCGGCCGACGAGGCCGACGAGGTGGGCCGGCGCCTTGCGGTGGCCTGGGACCTCGCGCTCGCCGGCCGACCCGCTCGCGACGACGCGCCGCCGCTCATCGCCTGACCCGCCGGTCCCGCTGCCCTCCCCTGCCACACTGGGATCGTGAGCCAGGCTGACGCGACGGTGCGAACGCGCCGCTGGGACGACGGCACCGTCGTCGAGGAGGACTTCCCCCTCGAGGAGGTGTCCGACCACCTCGACCGCGACGGGTCGCTGCTGTGGGTCGACCTGTGCGAGCCCGACCGCGCGCACCTCCAGCGCCTCGCCGACGAGCTCGGTCTGGACCCGCACGCCGTCGAGGACGCCGTGACCGCCGGCGAACGGCCCAAGGCCACCCGGCACGCCAAGCACACGTTCCTCACCGTGTACGCCACCCGGCTCGATGCGCCCGACGACGACCCCACGTCCCGCGAGTCACGCCTGCGCCTCACCCGCATCTCGGCGTTCGTCCTGCCCCGCGGCATCATCACGGTCCGCTCGAACAGCTCCTTCGACATGGACCCGGTGCTCGAACGGTGGAACGAGGACCCCGACCTGCTGCGCTTCGGCGTGGGGGCGCTCGTGCACGGCCTGCTCGACACGGTCGTCGACGGGCACTTCGAGACGATCCAGCAGCTCGACGACGCGATCGAGGGCCTGGAGGACGACCTCTTCGACGACCGTGGGCACTCTCGTGTCGTGCAGGTGCGTACCTACCGGTTGCGCAAGGAGCTCGTCGAGCTGCGTCGCGTCGTGCTGCCGATGCGCGAGGTCGTCAACGCCGTGCTGCGCCACCGCAAGGACCTCGACGAGCGCCGACCCGAGCTCGACGGGTTCTACGAGGACCTCTACGACCACGTCCTGCGGGCCGCCGAGTGGACCGAGTCGCTGCGCGACATGGTGACGACCGTGTTCGAGACCAACCTGTCGCTGCAGGACGCCCGGCTCAACACCGTCATGAAGAAGCTGACCGCGTGGGCGGCGATCATCGCCGTGCCGACGGCCGTCACGGGCTGGTACGGGCAGAACGTGCCCTACCCCGGGTTCGCCTCGCACGCAGGCGTGCTCGTCAGCGGAGGGATCATCCTCGGCGTCGCCACGCTGCTCTACGTCGCCTTCCGCCGCAAGGGCTGGATCTAGCGCGACGGCCACCACCCGGGGGTCCGGGAGGTGGCCGTCGCGGGCGGCGCGAGCGTCAGTCGCGCGTCAGCTTGCGGTAGGTGACGCGGTGCGGGCGCGCGGCCTCCGGGCCGAGCCGCTCGACCTTGTTGGCCTCGTAGGACTCGTAGTTGCCCTCGAACCAGTACCACTTCGCGGGGTCGTCCTCGGTGCCCTCGTAGGCGAGGATGTGCGTCGCCACGCGGTCGAGGAACCACCGGTCGTGGGAGATGACGACGGCGCAGCCCGGGAAGTCGAGCAGCGCGTTCTCGAGGGAGCCGAGGGTCTCGACGTCGAGGTCGTTGGTCGGCTCGTCGAGGAGCAGGAGGTTGCCGCCCTGCTTGAGCGTCAGCGCCAGGTTGAGGCGGTTGCGCTCGCCGCCGGAGAGCACACCGGACAGCTTCTGCTGGTCCGGGCCCTTGAAGCCGAACTGCGACACGTAGGCGCGCGAGGGGATCTCGACCTGGCCGACCTTGATGTAGTCGAGGCCGTCGGAGACGATCTCCCAGAGGTTCTTCTTCGGGTCCAGGCCCTCACGTCCCTGGTCCACGTAGGAGATCTTGACCGTCTCGCCGATCTTGACCTCGCCGCCGTCAGGCTGCTCGAAGCCGACGATCGTCTTGAAGAGCGTCGACTTGCCGACGCCGTTGGGGCCGATGACGCCGACGATGCCGTTGCGCGGCAGCGAGAACGAGAGGTTGTCGATGAGGACGCGGTCGCCGAAGCCCTTCTTGAGGTTGTTGACCTCGATGACCGTCGAGCCGAGGCGCGGGCCCGGCGGGATCTGGATCTCCTCGAAGTCGAGCTTGCGGGTGCGCTCGGCCTCCGCCGCCATCTCCTCGTAGCGAGCGAGGCGCGACTTGCTCTTGGCCTGACGGCCCTTGGCGTTGCTGCGAACCCACTCGAGCTCCTGCTTGAGGCGCTTCTGCAGCTTCTGGTCCTTCTTGCCCTGGACCGTGAGGCGCTCGGACTTCTTCTCGAGGTAGGTCGAGTAGTTGCCCTCGTACGGGTAGAGACGGCCGCGGTCGACCTCGGCGATCCACTGGGCGACGTTGTCGAGGAAGTACCGGTCGTGGGTCACCGCGATGACGGCGCCCGGGTAGGTCTCGAGGTGCTGCTCGAGCCACTGGACCGACTCGGCGTCGAGGTGGTTGGTGGGCTCGTCGAGCAGCAGCAGGTCGGGCTTCTGCAGGAGCAGCTTGCACAGGGCCACGCGGCGGCGCTCACCACCGGAGAGGTTGGTGACCGGGGCGTCCGGCGGTGGGCAGCGCAGCGCATCCATGGCCTGCTCGAGCTGGGAGTCGAGGTCCCACGCGTCGGCGTGGTCGATGTCCTCCTGCAGCTTGCCCATCTCGGCGAGCAGCGCGTCGTAGTCGGCGTCGGGGTCGGCCATCTCGGCGGAGATCTCGTTGTAGCGGTCGAGCTTGGCCTTGATCTCGCCCGCGCCCTCCTCGACGTTGCCCAGGACGGTCTTGTCCTCGTTGAGCGGCGGCTCCTGCAGCAGGATGCCGACCGTCGCGCCGGGGGCCAGACGGGCCTCGCCGTTGCTGGGCTGGTCGAGTCCGGCCATGATCTTGAGGATCGTCGACTTGCCGGCGCCGTTGGGACCGACCATGCCGATCTTCGCGCCCGGGTAGAACGACATGGAGACGTCGTCGAGGATGACCTTCTCGTTGTGCGCCTTGCGCGCACGGGTCATGGTGTAGATGTACTCGGCCATGCGCAGAAGGCTATCTGCCGCACCGCGCACGGCCGAATCGACATCACCCCCCGCAGAACGGGCGGACGAGCCGGACGCGCCGTGGCGTCGTGCTCAGGCGGGCACCTGCTCGATGTCGTAGTCGTCGGTCTCGGGGTCGCCGAGCAGCGAGACCGACGGGGAGTCGTGGCGCTCGCCTGCCGCGTCGACCTCGTCCGAGCCGTCGAGGACGACGCCGTTCTCGTCGACGTTCGCCGGACGGCCGTCGCCGGCCATCTCCGCGACCGCGTCGCGGACATCGGGGTCGGCGGTGCGGTCGTGGCCGAGGGCCGCGGCGCGGCTGATCCGCTCGAAGGCGGCCCGGCCCCACGACAGGTCGTGCCCGACGTGGTCGGCGTCGATCTCGGCCGAGGTGCGCTGCTGGCCGTCGGTGCCGAGGTACTGCTTGATCGAGAGGTTGCCCTCGACGACGACCGGCTGGCCCTTGTGCAGCGAGGCGGCCACGTTGGCGGCCAGCGCGTTGAAGACGATGACGGAGTAGAAGCTCGTGTCGAGGTCGACGAACTTGCCGTCGGCCGTGCGGCGGAAGGGCGTCGTGGCGATGCGGAAGGTCGTGAAGACGTGGCCACTGCGGCCGAGCCGCTCGACGGGGTCGCTGACGACGTTGCCGTGGACGGTGACGCGGGTCTCGTTCATGGGCGGTGCTCCCTGCTCGGGTCCGGCCCGCGGGCCGGCTCGGTGTCGGCGGGCGGCGACTGCCACCCGCGACCACCGTGCCGTGCCAGCGACGAGCACGCCCAGAGGCGGGACGTCACCTGTGGACGGGGGCACCCGCGGGACAGGGGGTGTGGACGGCCACCCGAAGAGCCACCCGGAGAGCCACCCGAAGGGCGGCGTGACCGAAGTCAGCGAGTCGCCGCGTCGAGGTGCTCGCGGGTGTCGCGGTGGCGCGCCAGCACCTGGTCGACCGGCACGAGGACACGGTCGTCGGCGACGGTCGCGACCGCCTCGGTGAGGCGCCGCGCGACGACCTTCCGGCGACGCCGCGCCCCCACCTGCGCCCAGGCCCGCGACAGCGCGCCGAGCACGAGCCCGACGACGACACCCCCGAGCAGCAGCACGAGCGGCAGCGGCAGCACCCAGAGGGTCGGGACCTCGGGGCGCGGCAGCGCGAGCAGTCCCATGACCCAGAGCACCGCGTACCAGAGCAGACCCCCGAGGGCCGCGAGCCCGAGCACCCACTGGAGGGCGTCGACCACGAACCACCAGATGCGGCGGCGGTCCTGCAACGGGGTGTCGATCATGGCGCGGTCGAGCGCGTCGGCGAGGCCCTCCTCGCCCTGCCGGACCGAGTCCTCGACGGCCGTGGCCCACCGCACGGGCAGCTCGTCGGCCGCCTCGCGGACGAAGGAGCGTGTCGCGAGGTCGACCGCCGAGACGGCGGCGGCGGTCGGCGCCGGGATCGAGGAGCGGCCGAGGGCGGCACGCACGTCGTCGCCGCCGATCTCCACGGAGATCGGGCGGGCCCCGGCGCGGTCGAGGCGCAGCCGGCGGATGGGGTCGGGCGTGAGGGCGCGGCCCCACCGGGCGTAGAGCCAGGCGGTGTGGCCGAAGGC
>JAEXXY010000126.1 GCA_023451855.1 Actinomycetes bacterium | reverse complement strand
GCTCGGTCGTCGGCTGTCGACGAACCCACGTGGTCAGCGAGGTCAGCCCCGCGTGCCAGCGGTCCGTCTGGTAGTGCAGGGGTGGCGGCGGGTGCACAGCCCGCAGCCGCACCCTCCCGACGGGCGTCGTGACGTCGACGACGGGCTGGAGGCTGTCGCCATCCGAGCCGACCCCGTCGTCGAGCACGGTCAGGGGGAAGCGCGACAGGACGAGCGTGCCGACCACACCCTCCCGCGCTTCACCGGCACGCCGGGTGAAGAACGTCCGCGCGCCGGCGTCGTCGATGTCGGTGACGGCCTCCGGGGTCGCCTCGAGCAGCACGAGCACGTCGACTGCGTGGTACCGGACGGCGTCCATGAGCTGCTGCGGGTTCGCATGCCCGTCATTGAGGTTCACCGACATGACCGCGAGGTCGGCCTCCGCCTTGGGGCGGGTGCTCGACGACCACGCGGGGACCGCCACGGCGAGCGCCACGACCATGGCGACCACGATGGGGACCGCCACGACCCACCGCCGCAGGAGCACCGCGACGACGGCCAGCAGCACGAGACCGATCACGACGAGCGGGGCGGTCGTCTGGAGCACGACGACCGGGTACACGGTGGTGTCCAGGCCCCGCAGGGCCGCCACGGCGAGCAGCCCGACGAGCGCCGCGAGCAGTACGACGTCGGCAACTCGCCGCCAGGGGCGACGCGCCTGAAGGTGTGCCGCGTCACCGGCGTGTTCGGTCACGGGCGGCTCAGGCCTGCAGGACGACGGGGATGATCATCGGGCGGCGGCGGATCTTGCCACCCACCCACGACCCGACCGCCCGCCGCACGATCTGCTGCAGCTGCTGGTCGTCGCGCACCCCGTTGGCCACGGCCTCCTCGATGGCCCGCTCGACCTTGGGGATGACCTGCTGGAAGATCTCGTCGTCCTCGACGAACCCGCGCGCCGTGATCTGCGGGCCGCTCGCGATCTTGCCGGTGGCCGAGTCGATGACGACGATGCACGAGATGAAGCCCTCGTCGCGCAGGATGCGGCGGTCCTTGAGCAGGGCCTCGTCGGCGCCACCGACGCTGCTGCCGTCGACGTACACGTAGCCGCAGTCGACGACGCCGACGACCGACGCCTTGCCGTCGACGAGATCGACGACCACGCCGTCCTCGGCGAGCACGACGTGGTCCTCGGGGACGCCGGTCCGCATCGCGAGCCGGGCGTTGGCCCACATGTGGCGGTACTCGCCGTGCACCGGCAGGACGTTGCGCGGCTTGACGATGTTGTAGCAGTAGAGCAGCTCACCGGCGCTCGCGTGCCCCGAGACGTGCACCTTGGCGTTGCCCTTGTGCACGACGTTGGCGCCGAGGCGCATCAGACCGTTGATGACGCGGTAGACGGCGTTCTCGTTGCCGGGGATGAGGCTGCTCGCGAGGAGCACGGTGTCGCCGGGGCCGACGTCGATGCGGTGCTCGCGGTTGGCCATCCGGGACAGCGCCGCCATCGGCTCGCCCTGGGAGCCGGTGCAGATGAGCACGACCTCCTCGTCGGGCAGGTCGTGGACGCGCTTGATGTCGACGAGGATGCCCTCGGGCACGTGCAGGTAGCCGAGGTCGGCGGCGATGCCCATGTTGCGCACCATCGACCGGCCCACCATCGCCACCTTGCGCCCGGCCTTGGCCGCCGCGTCGAGCACCTGCTGGACACGGTGCACGTGGCTGCTGAAGCAGGCCACGATGACCCGCCGCTCGGCGTGCCGGAACACCTTGTCGATGGCCGGGGCGATCTCGAGCTCGGGCGTGGTGAAGCCGGGCACGTCGGCGTTCGTCGAGTCGGTGAGGAACAGGTCGACGCCCTCCTCACCGAGCCGCGCGAACGCCCGCAGGTCGGTGATCCGCTTGTCGAGCGGCAGCTGGTCCATCTTGAAGTCGCCGGTGTGCAGCAGGGTGCCGGCCTCGGTGCGCACGAAGACGGCGAGCGCGTCGGGGATGGAGTGGTTGACGGCCACGAACTCGAGGTCGAAGACGCCGAGCTTCTCGCGCTGACCCTCCTTGACCGCCATCGTGAACGGCTTGATGCGGTGCTCCTTGAGCTTGGCCTCGACGAGCGCGAGGGTCAGCGTGGAGCCGATGAGCGGGATGTCGCCCTTGAGGCGCAGCAGGTACGGCACGGCGCCGATGTGGTCCTCGTGGCCGTGCGTCAGGACGATGGCCTCGATGTCGTCGAGACGGTCCTCGATGTAGGAGAAGTCCGGGAGGATGAGGTCGACGCCCGGGTGGTGGTCCTCGGGGAAGAGGACGCCGCAGTCGATGACGAGCAGGCGGCCCTTCGTCTCGACGACGGCCATGTTGCGACCGACCTCGCCGAGCCCGCCGAGCGCGACGACCCTGAGGCCGTTGTCGGGAAGGGCGGGTGGTGCGGTCAGCTCGGGGTGAGGGTGGCTCACAGGTGTCCTGTCGTGTCGGGGGTGCTGCGCGACGCGGGCGCCGGCAGGTGGTTCAGGTCGTGGTCATCCGGCGACCGCCGCGAGCGCGTCGCGCAGCAGCGCGGTCTGGTCGCCGTCGGCGGCGACGAGCGGGAGCCGGACGGTGGGCGTCTCGATGACGCCCTGGAGGGCGAGGGCGGCCTTGGCCATGATCGCGCCCTGCGTGACGTTCATGACCGCGTCGACGATCGGGGCCAGACGCCGGTGGACGTCACGGGCGTCGTCCCAGCGCCCGTCGACGACCGCGTCGGCCATCTCGCGGTAGGCGGCGGGCGCCACCTGCGAGGTGACGCCGACGAAACCGACGGCGCCGTTGACGAAGTGGAAGAGGTCCATCGCGTCGTCGCCGGAGTACCAGGCCAGGCCGGTGCGCTCGATGAGGTCGCCGGCGAGCCAGAGGTCGGCCCGGGCGTCCTTGACCGCGACGATGCGCTCGTGCTCGGCGATGCGCAGGTAGGTGTCGCGGGCGATGGGGACGACCGACCGGCCCGGGATGTCGTAGACCATGACCGGCAGGTCGCTCGCGTCGGCCAGCGCGGTGAAGTGGGCGACGAGCCCGGCCTGCGGAGGCTTGTTGTAGTACGGCGTGACGGCGAGCACGGCGTCGGCGTCGGCCTTGGCCGCGGCCTGCACCGACTCGATGCTCTTGGCGGTGTCGTTGCTGCCGGCCCCGGCGATGACGACGGCGCGCTCGCCCACGGCCTCGATGACGGCCCGCAGGAGCTCGTCCTTCTCGGTGGCCGACGTCGTCGGCGACTCGCCCGTCGTGCCGGACACGACGAGGCCGTCATGACCGGCGTCGACGAGGTGGGTCGCGAGGCGCTGCGCGGCGTCGAGGTCGATGGAGCCGTCGGCCCGCATGGGCGTGACCATCGCCGAGAGAACACGTCCGAGCGCGGGTGCGGCAGCCATGGGGCCAAGGTTAGCGCCCACGCCTGCGGGCCACCGAGGACGCCCACGCCGGGTTCTCGCGTCGCCCCGCGGACGGTCCGTACGGACCGCTCGGCGGCGCCCTGCTCCGGGCATGAGGCGAGGCACTACTCGCTCGGGGGTCCGAGTAGTGCCTCGCACGGGCTACATCGCAGCGGCGGCCCCGGCGTTACAGCCCGGCCCCGACCGTCACCGACGCGGGACGCGGCTGCGCTCGTAGGTGACCCACGTGAACCCGTCGTGCGGCTCACGGGCGGTCTCGACCCAGTCGGAGGCGTCGATGTCGGGGAAGGTGACCGCGCCCTCGGGCGACTGGTCGACCTCGGTGACGAGCAGCCGCGACGCGAACGGCATCGCGAGGCGGTACACCTCTCCCCCACCGACGACGAACACCTCGTCCGCCGGGCCCGCCAGGGCGAGCGCCTCGTCGAGCGAGTGCGCCGTCTCGACGCCGGGGTGGCTCCAGTCCTCCTGGCGCGTCACGACGATGCTGCGTCGCCCGGGCAGCACCCCCATCGAGTCGAAGGTGCGCCGGCCCATGACCATCGGGTGGCCCATCGTCGTGCGCTTGAAGTACTTGAGGTCCTCGCTCAGGTGCCACGGCATCGTGCGGCCGTCGCCGATGACGCCGTTGCGACCGACGGCGACGATCATCGTCACGTTCGTCATGGCCTCAGCCTGCCAGACCGGCGCCGCCGTGCTCAGACGGCGATGGGCGCCTTGATGCCGGGCTCGGCGACGTAGTCGACCAGCTCGAAGTCGTCGAGGTCGAACTCGTCGATGGAGGTCTTGCCCGGGGTGATGCGCATCGTCGGCAGGGGGTGCGGCGTGCGGGTCAGCTGCAGCCGGGCCTGCTCGAGGTGGTTGAGGTAGAGGTGCGCGTCGCCCAGGGTGTGCACGAACTCGCCCGGCTCGAGGCCGGTGAGCTGGGCGACCATCTGGGTCAGCAGCGCGTAGCTGGCGATGTTGAAGGGGACGCCGAGGAAGATGTCGGCGCTGCGCTGGTAGAGCTGGCACGACAGCTGCCGCTTGCCGTCCGGGCCGGGCGGCGAGACGTAGAACTGGAACATCGTGTGGCACGGGGGCAGGGCCATGTCGTCGACGTCGGCGACGTTCCACGCCGACACGATGAGGCGCCGGCTGTCGGGGTTGGTGCGGATCTGGTCGATGACCTTGGCGATCTGGTCGACGCGTCGGCCGTCGGGTGTCGGCCAGGACCGCCACTGGTAGCCGTAGATCGGGCCGAGGTCGCCCGTGGCCGGGTCGGCCCACTCGTCCCAGATGCTGATGCCGCGCTCCTGGAGCCAGCGCACGTTGGTGTCGCCGCGCAGGAACCACAACAGCTCGCCGATGATCGAGCGCAGGTGCAGCTTCTTGGTCGTCATGGCCGGGAAGCCGTCGGCGAGGTCGAAGCGCATCTGGTACCCGAAGGTGCTGAGCGTGCCGGTGCCGGTCCGGTCGGACTTCTCCTGCCCGTGGGTCAGGACGTGGTCGAGGAGGTCGAGGTACTGCCGCACGCTCCGCAGCGTAACCCCCGGCGCCGACGCCACCTCCTCGCGGCACGCGGACGTCCCGCCCACCGGACGACCGTTCCGTTCCGGCGGCCGGACGTCGTGTGTGCA
Source organism: Actinomycetes bacterium (assembly GCA_023451855.1). Lineage (GTDB taxonomy): Bacteria > Actinomycetota > Actinomycetes > Actinomycetales > Dermatophilaceae > Monashia. Next base: position 6,571 of record JAEXXY010000126.1, on the reverse strand, counting down.
TCCGGCGGGGTCCTTGCCCCACCAGATGCACACACCACGAGTCCCCGGACCACGCCTGTGGAGGAACCAGGGTCGAGACCGCCTGTCGCACCGACCATGGGCTGATGCGCGCCGACCGGTTCCTCGAGCAGTCACCGCTGCTTCGCGCCAGGGGGCTCGGCCAGGCGGGACTCGTCACCCGCACCCAGGCGCTCGACGCAGGGCTCAGCGTCGAATCCCTTCGCTGGGCCGTGGCATCGGGCCGGTGGACAGCACCGCATCCAGGGGTCTATCTCACGATTCCCGGGCGAGACGACTGGGAGGTTCGCACCGTGGCCGCGATGCTGTCGGTGGGCGGCCGCGTGGCCCTGACCGGCGTGAGCGCCCGCTTCGCGTGGGGCCTGGAGCGGCGAGAACCACCCACCACGCATCTCCTCCTCCCGGCTACTCGACGCGCACCCGTGCGCAGGCACCTCATCGTGACCCGAACGCGTCACTTCGACGAGCGTGTCCACCCGACGGCCTGGCCGCACCGGACGACGGTCGAACACAGCGTCCTGGACGTCGGCAAGGACGAGCCGATCGACCGTGTGCTCGGCCTCGTCGCTCGTGCCTGCCAGCAGGGGTTGACCTCCGAGCCGCGTCTTCTCGAGGCGCTGGCGGCCCGACCGGGACAGGCGCATGGCTCCCTCCTCCGGGAGTGCCTGGCCGACATCGGGTCCGGTGCGGAGTCTGCAGCCGAGATCCGGTACATCCGTGACGTCGAACGCGCGCACGCCCTGCCCACAGCAGTGCGGCAAGCCGTCCTCGGCCAGGCACGGCGTTGCGACAACCTGTACACGGACCAGCAGCTGGTCCTCGAGATCGACGGGCGCCTGGGACACGAGGGCTGGGCAGGCCGGGTCCGCGACGGCCGGCGCGACCGCGCCTCGGCCCTGGAGGGCCGCCTCACGGTGCGCGGCTACTGGACCGAGGTCGCCGCCACGCCGTGCGCGTTCGCCGACGAGGTCGGGTCCCTGTTGCAGGTGAGGGGCTGGCGCGGCTCGCCCCGGCCGTGCCGGCGAAGGGACTGCGTCCTCCGACTGACCCGCGCTGCCTGACCCGCCGACTCACGTGGCGTGTGCATCAGGCGGGGTCAGGGCCCCCCCGGATGCACACGGCCGGACGCGGCAGGCGGGGCGGGCCTCGGGGGTGGCGTGGTCCGCGCCGAGCTGGTCGACGACGGCGCGGGCGGCGGCGCGACCGGCCCGGTTGGCCCCGATCGTCGACGCGGAGGGCCCGTAGCCGACGAAGTGGACCCGTGGGTCGGCGGTCGAGGTGGTGAAGGTGTGCCGGTCGTACGGCGCCCGCAGCCGGATCCCGCCGTGCTCGCCGCGCAGGTGCAGCGGCGCGAGGTGCCCGACCGTCGGGCGGAAGCCGGTGGCCCACAGGATGACGTCGGCAGGTTCGAACGTGCCGTCGGACCACCGGGCCCCGTCGGGCTCGATGCGCTCGAACATCGGCCTGCGGCGGTAGGCGCCGAGCTCGGCGGCGCGCGCCTCCTGCGGTCGCAGCGCCAGGCCGGTGACGCCGACGACGCTCTGCGGCGCCAGACCGTGCGCGACCCGCTCCTCGACGAGCGCGACCGCCTGGCGGCCGGCGTCCTCGGTGAACGGTCCTGTGCGCCAGACCGGTTCGCGGCGGGTGACCCACGTCGTGTGCGCTACCGGCGCGATCTCGCCGAGGATCTGCACGGCCGATGCGCCGCCGCCCACGACGACGACCCGTTGGCCGGCGAGGTCGTCCGGGCCGGAGTAGTCGACGGTGTGCAGGTGTCGGCCCCGGAAGGCCTGCGCCCCGGGGTACGCCGGCAGGAACGGCGAGCGCCAGGTGCCGGTCGCGTTGACCACCGAGCGGGTCAGCCAGGTACCGGCCGTCGTGTCGACGCGGAGCGGTCCGTCGGGCTCGTCGTCGACCGCCTCGACGCGTGTCACGCGCACGGGCCGCAGCACGGGAAGGTCGAAGTGCCGCTCGTAGGTGGCGAAGTACGCGGGCACGGCCACGTTGGCGCGGCTGTCGGGGTCGGCACCGTCGAAGGCGAGCCCGGGCAGGTCGGCCACGCCGTGCACGTCGCGCATCGACAGGCTGTCCCAGCGGTGCTGCCAGGCACCGCCGGGCGCGTCGTCCGCGTCGAGGACGACGAAGGGGTCGACGCCGAGGCGCTTGAGGTGGTGGGCCGCCGACAGGCCGGCCTGACCGGCACCGATGACGACGACCTCCACGCGTTCCACGTCCGTTGAACGCGCAACCACCGCGGGCTCTTCCCCGCGCGGGAGACCCGGGGTCCCTGCCGTGCCGGCCCTGGCGAGACGCGTCAGGCGTCGTAGTCGAGCGAGACCTCGTCGGTGACCGGGTGGCTCTGGCAGGCGAGGACGATGCCGGCCTCGACCTCCTCGGGCTCGAGGGCGTAGTTGCGGTCCATCCGCACCTGGCCCGACACGAGGCGGGCCCGGCACGTACCGCAGACGCCGCCGGTGCACGAGTACGGCGCGTCGGGTCGGGCGCGCAGCGTCGCGTCGAGGATCGTCTCGTCCTTGCTCGGCATCGGGATGACCGTGGTGCGGCCGTCGAGGTTGACCGTGACCGTGGCCTCCGGCGGCGCGCCCTCGTCGACGACGACCTTGCGCTTCGGCTCGGTGCCGTCGTCGACGTGGAAGATCTCGTGGTGCACGTGGTGCAGGTCGACGCCGCGCTCGCGCAGCAGCGCCTCGGCCCCGGTGACCATGCCGAACGGTCCGCAGAGGTACCACTCGTTGACCGTCCCGACGGGCAGGAGCCGGTCGAAGATGGCGGTGAGGCGCTCGGCGTCGAGGCGGCCGTGGAAGAGCTCGACGTCCTGGGCCTCGCGGGACAGGACGTTGACGAGGTGGAAGCGCCCGGGGAACCGGTTCTTGAGGTCCTCGAGCTCCTCGAGGAACATCACCGAGCTGGTGCGCCGGTTGCCGAACAGGAGCGTCGCGCGCGAGAGCGGCTCCTCCTCGAGCGCCGTCGCCAGCAGCGACAGCACCGGCGTGATGCCCGAGCCGGCCGCGATCGCCACGTGGTGGCGGGCGAGGTCTGGGTGCGTCGGGCACGTGAACGACCCGAGCGGCGTCATGACCTCGACGACGTCACCGGGGGCGACGACGTCGTTCATCCACGTCGACATCCGCCCCTCCGGCACGCGGGCGACTGCAACCCGGCGCAGGTGCTCCATGCCGGCAGCGTTGCGGGACTGGCAGATCGAGTACGACTGGCGCACCTCCTCGCCGTTGATCGTGGCGCGCACGGTCAGGTGCTGGCCCGGCTGGAAGGCGAACTCGTCGGCGAGCTCGTCGGGGACCTCGAAGGCCACCGCGACGGCGTCGTCGGTGAGCCGCTCGACCGAGGCGATGCGCAGGGGGTGGAAGCGGGCCCGGTGACGAGCCGGCGCGTCGCTGTCGGGACGGGCGACGCTCGTCGCGTCGGTGGTGAGGTCGGTCATTCAGATGGCCTTGAACTCGTCGAAGGGCTCGAGGCACGCGTTGCACCGGCGCAGGGCCTTGCACGCGGTCGAGCCGAAGTGGGCGATCTCGGTGGTGTCGTCGGAGCCGCAGCGTGGACAGGCCACGACGTGCCGGGCCAGGCGCACGAGCACCGGGCCCGACACGTCGGCCGCCGACACGGGGCCGGGCGGGGCGATGCCGAACCGGTGCAGGGCCGCGCGGCCCTCGTCGGTCATCCAGTCCGTGGTCCACGGCGGGGACAGGAGGGTGCGCACCGTGGCGTCGTAGCCGTGCTCGCGTGCGGCGAAGACGATGCGGTCGGCGATGGCCTCCATGGCCGGGCACCCGCTGTAGGTGGGCGTCACGGTGGCGACGAGCGTCCGCGTCTCGTCGTCGACCTCGACGGCACGCAGGATGCCGAGGTCGGCGATGCTGATGACCGGGACCTCGGGGTCGGGGATGCGCGAGATCGCCTGCGCGACAGCCGAGTCCGAGAACTCGACGCCTGAGCGAGTGGGCTGTTCGGTGGCCACGGCCGTCACCAGGTTGCCCCGGGGTGCGACCGGGCGATGTGCTGGAGCTCGGCGAGCAGGTAGCCCATCGGACGCGAGTGGACGCCGACCCGTCCGCCACGCGAACGCCACGCCGGGGCGTCGGGCACGGTCAGCGTCGCCTCGGCGAGCACGTCGTGGACGCGTCGCGTCACCGGCTCCTCGAGGGCCGACGGGAGCACGCCGAAGCCACTGGAGGCGGCGAGCACGGATGCGTCGTCGTCGTCGAACAGCTCTGCGACGTAAGGGGCGACCCGCTCGAGCGCGGCCTGCATGCGCCGGCGCGACTCGTCGGTGCCGTCGCCCAGCCGGCAGACCCACAGCGTGGCGTGGTCGAGGTGGTAGCGCACCTCCTTGGTCGCCTTGGCGGCGACGCCGCCGACGACGTCGTCGGACGACCCGGCAAGACGCGTGTGCAGCTCGACCTGGTAGGCGGAGAACCACAGGAGCCGGGCCATCTCGTCGGCGAAGTCGCCGCGCTCCTGCTCGACGAGGTGGACGTTGCGCCACTGCCGCTCGTCGCGGACCATCGCGAAGTCGTCCTCGAGGCGGCCGGTGCCGTCGAGGGAGCCCGCGTACGGGTAGAGGGCACGCGCCTGGCCGAGGAGGTCGAGCGAGATGTTGCCCAGGGCCATGTCCTCCTCGATCTGTGGCGCGTTGGTCATCCACTCGGCGAGACGCTGGGCGTAGACGAGGGCGTCGTCGGCGAGGCCCACGAGGTAGTCGGCGGTGGGGACGGACGAGGTGGGCACGGTCGTCGAGGCGGCCTGCGTCTGGAGGGGCTGGTTCACGTCGGTCACAGGTACTCGACGTCCTCGGGCACGTCGTAGAACGTCGGGTGCCGGTAGATCTTGTCGGCGGCCGGGTCGAAGAACGAGTCCTTCTCGTCGGGGCTGCTCGCCGTGATGTCGTCGGCGCGCACGACCCAGATCGAGACGCCCTCCTGGCGGCGCGTGTAGACGTCGCGCGCGTTGCGCAGCGCGAGCGCGGCGTCAGGGGCGTGCAGCGACCCGACGTGCACGTGCGACAGGCCTCGCTTACCGCGCACGAAGACCTCCCACAGCGGCCAGCTCCTCTCGCTCGAGGGGGCGGCTGCGTCCGAACCTCCGCTCACGCGGCACTCTCCTTCGTCTTCTCGGCCTGCTTGGCCGCGTACGCGTTGGCGGCCTCACGGACCCACGCGCCGTCGTCGTGGGCGCGCCGGCGGTGCTCGATGCGCTCGGCGTTGCACGGCCCGTCGCCGCGCAGGACCTGCCAGAACTCGTCCCAGTCGATCTCGCCGAAGTCGTAGTGGCCGCGCTCCTCGTTCCAGCGCAGCTCGGGGTCGGGCAACGCGATGCCGAGCTTCTCGGCCTGCGGCACCATCATGTCGACGAACTTCTGACGCAGGTCGTCGTTGCTGAACCGCTTGATGCCCCACGCCATCGACTGCTCGGTGTGGCCGCCCTTGGCCGCCTCGCCGGTGTCGGGCGGGCCGAACATCGCCAGGGCCGGCCACCACCAGCGGTTCGCGGCGTCCTGGGCCATGGCCTGCTGCGCCTCGGTGCCGCGCATGAGGTTCCAGAGGATCTCGAAGCCCTGCCGCTGGTGGAAGGACTCCTCCTTGCAGACACGGATCATGGCGCGCGCGTACGGCCCGTAGGAGCAGCGGCACAGCGGCACCTGGTTCATGATCGCCGCGCCGTCGACGAGCCAGCCGATGGCCCCGCAGTCGGCCCACGTGAGGGTCGGGTAGTTGAAGATCGAGGAGTACTTCTGCCGGCCGTCGTGGAGCCGCTCGAGCAGCTCCTGCCGGTCGATGCCGAGGGTCTCGGCGGCGCTGTAGAGGTAGAGCCCGTGGCCGGCCTCGTCCTGCACCTTGGCGATGAGGATCGCCTTGCGGCGCAGGCTCGGCGCGCGCGTGATCCAGTTGCCCTCGGGCTGCATCCCGATGATCTCGGAGTGCGCGTGCTGGGCGATCTGGCGGATCAGCGTCTGGCGGTACTTCTCCGGCATGTCGTCGCGCGGCTCGATGCGCTGGTCGGCCGCGATGAGGGCCTCGAAGCCCCCGCCGTCACCCGGAAGATGCTCGGCCTGCTGGCCGTCCGCGAGCGCCGCGTCGTACTCGGCAGTCTCGGCCGCGTTGAGCGGCTCGTTCGGGTCGATGACGTCATTGCCATACATGTGTCCAGTATGCGAGAAGGGCGCCACCCTCGACAAAGTGGCCCCTCCGGGTGTCGCGGCGCGGCTGAGAGGATGCCGGGGTGAACCTCCCCCACGACGACGCGCAGCACCAGCACGGGCCCAACCACGAGCACGACCACGGGCACAGCCACGACCACGGAGACGACCGGGGGCCGGTGGCCGACGCCAGCGTCCGCGTCGCCCGCACCTCGGACGCCCCCGCCGTCGGGCTCGTGCAGGCCGTCGTCTTCCGGGAGGCCTACGCGAGCGTGCTCGCCCCGGAGGTGCTGTCGCAGTTCGAGCCGCGGGCCTTCGCGAGCGCGTGGCGCGACAGCCTCGAGGGCGAGTCGGCCGGCGACGGCGTGCTCCTCGTCG
>JAEXXY010000041.1 GCA_023451855.1 Actinomycetes bacterium | reverse complement strand
GTCTCACCGCGGCCGGCGACCGTGCCGCGGAGCAGACCAACCAGTCGCAGCCGCCGCGTGGGTGACCGGGGCGACTGCTGGGCTCTTCAGGCTTCTCCCAGACTCTCCTGACCAAGTCTTGACCGTGGCCGACCGTAGCCTCGGCCGAGTCCGGTTCGTTGTCCCGGGCATGCGAGGACCGGTGGTTCTCGCCTGATGGTGGTCACCACACGCCTCGGGGGCGTCGTTTGCCGCGATCCAGGAGAAACGCATGCTGTCACCCATATCTCGCGGGGCCCGCTCCCACGCCCTGCCGCTGCTGGCGGCGGCCTCCCTCGTCGGAGGGCTCGTCGCCGCCGCTCCCGCGCTGGCCGCGACGCCCGACAACGGCTCCGTGTCCGACACGAGCACGAGCGTCCAGTGGACCGCCGGTCCGTTCGCCGCCCCCAACGTCACCGGCACCACGGGTGACGTGACGTGCGGGCCGGAGCTGTGCGACGACTTCGCCCTGCACGTGTCGACACCCGCCGGCTACGGAGACACGCACCAGCTGACCATCAAGGTCGGCTGGGGCAACTCCGCCGCCGACTTCGACGTCTACCTGCTCGACCACAGCGGCGCGGTCGTCGCCTCGGCCGCGTCGAGCTCGGACCCCGAGGTCGTCGTCGTGCCGCCGACGAGCGGCGACTACACGGTGCGCGTCGTGCCCTTCGCCCCGCTCGGCGAGTCGGTCACCGGGACAGCCAGCCTGACGGACGTGCCGGCCAACCCGGCCCCCGGCACGGCGACGCCGCCGACCTTCAGCCAGTACGGCGCTCCCCAGTCGTTCGCGCGGGCGCACGACGCGGGCGAGCCGTCGATCGGCAGCAGCCACGGGACGAACTCGACCTTCTACCAGGCGCTCTACGACACGTACAGGGCCACGTGGGACGACAGCGTCTCCCCGTCGAAGGTCACGTGGACCGACGTGTCGGCCACGCCGGCCAAGGGCTGCGCCACCGGCGGTTCCACGTCGCTCGACCCGATCGGGTTCACCGACCCGAAGACCGGTCGCGTCTTCGAGAGCCAGCTCGCCGGCAAGACCTCCCTCATGTGCTACTCCGACGACGAGGGCAAGACGTGGTCGCCGAGCCAGGGTGGCGGTCTCAACTCCGGCGTCGACCACCAGACGGTCGGCGGAGGCCCCTACTCTCCCAACGGCATCAGCGCACTTCCGACGTCGACCTACCCGAACGCCGTCTACTACTGCAGCCAGGACGTCGCCGACGCCAACTGTGCCGCCAGCCACGACGGCGGCGTGACCTTCGGCCCGGCCGTCCCCATGTACTCGCTCCTCGACTGCGGCGGTCTGCACGGCCACGTCAAGGTCGCCCCGAACGACGGCACCGTCTACGTGCCGAACAAGTCGTGCGGTGGCAACCAGGCCGTGGCCGTCTCCGAGGACGGCGGCACGACGTGGTCGGTGCGCAAGGACCCCGCGAGCACCGCGGGCGACTCCGACCCGAGCGTCGGCATCGGCGCCAAGGGCACCGTCTACATGGGCTACCAGGCCGCCGACGGCACGCCCCGCGTCGCCGTCAGCCGCGACAAGGGCCAGACGTGGACCGACGACCAGAACGTCGGCGCGAGCCTCGGCGTGCACAACACCGTGTTCCCGGCCGTCGTCGCCGGTGACGACGACCGCGCCTCGTTCGCCTTCATCGGCAGCACGACGCCCGGCAACTACCAGGACGCGACGAACTTCAAGGGCGACTGGCACCTCTACGTGTCGACCACCTACGACGGCGGCAAGAGCTGGGTCACCGTCGACACGACGCCGACCGACCCGGTGCAGCGCGGCTCGATCTGCACCGGCGGCACGACGTGCGGCAACGACCGCAACCTGCTCGACTTCATGGACGCCACGGTCGACCGCACCGGACGCGTCGAGGTGGGTTACGCCGACGGGTGCACCGGTGCGTGCGCCCAGCCGGGCGGTGCCCAGAACTTCGACGCCTACGCCACCATCGCCCGCCAGCAGACCGGCAACACGCTGTACTCCGCCTACGACGCGCTGCCCAACCTGACGCCGACGGCGGTGTCCGTGGCCAAGACCGGCGGTCTCTACGCGACGACGGCCACCGTGGCCAACACCGGCAAGGCGGCGGCCTCGGGCGTCACCACGCGGCTCTTCGTCGACGGCGTCAACGTGGCGACGTCCACGCCGACCGACCTCGCGGCAGGCCGGTCGACGGCCGTGGCCTTCCCGGGCGTGCGGCTGGCCAAGGGCGCCCACGCGGTGGTCGTCGTGGCCGACCCCGACAACCGCGTCCGCGAGTCGGATGAGGCCGACAACCGCCGCCAGACCCAGGCGACCCGGTGACGCGGGCCGGGGCCGGCCTCGTCGTGGGCGCCCTCGCCGGCGTCCTGCTCCTCGCCGGGTGCGGCGACGAGATGGAGCAGGCCATGGCCGACACCGGCTCCGGCGCGACGCAGGCCGCGCTCGTCTGTGCCAAGGACGCCAAGCCGGTCGCGCTGCCGGACGGCTTCCCTTCGCAGGCGGCGCTGCCCGGCGACTACGTCGTCACCCGCGTCGAAACCCGAAGCGGCGACCGCACCGTGGTGACGGCTGTGTCGCCGAAGGTGTTCGAGCAGACCCTCGCCGACATGCAGCGTGCCTACTCGACGCGCGGCTGGTCCGCGTCCGAGGGTGAGGTCGAGGAGCGCGACGCCGAGTCCAACTTCGACGGGAACGGTCTGCGTGGCCGCTGGGCGATCCGGCAGATCCCGGACTGCACCGGCAACACCTCGGTGAGCGTGCTCATCGGCAAGTGACCGCCCGGTGGCGGGGCGACCAACGCGCCCCGCCACTGGGCTCACCTGCGCACCGGCCCACTGACGGGCAGCGTTTGCAGGACGCAGCGCCCACCGCCGGAGCACGATGTGCACATGCGCGACTCGGCGTCCGGGGACGGCAGCCGGCGCCCGGCCCGCCACCGTCCCACGCCGGGCGACCTCGGCGTGCTCCTGGTGGTCGGGTCCGCGTACTACCTCGGCGCGCGCCTCGGGCTCCGCCTCTCGCTCGTCGAGCACAACGTCACGCCGTTGTGGCCGCCGACGGGCATCGCCGTGGCCGCCTTCGTCCTGCTCGACCGCCGCCGATGGGCCGCCGTCACGGTGGCCGTCGGGCTGGCGGCGCTGGCGGTCAACCTGCCGATCAGCACGGGACCGCTGGCGGCCCTCGTGACGGCGACGGGCAACGCCGCGGCTCCGCTCGTCGCGGCCTTGCTGCTGCGTCGGGTCGGGTTCCGTCGTCAGCTGGACCGGCTCCGAGACGCCCTCGCCATCGTCCTGCTGGGTGCCCTCGCGAGCATGGCCGTCAGCGCGACCGTCGGCGCCCTCACCCTCGTGGCGTCGGGGGCGATCCCGATGGCCGAGCTGCCCACCGCGTGGGCCGTGTGGTGGACGGGTGATGCCATGGGCGTCCTCGTCGTGACGCCGTTCCTCCTCGCGCTGCCGCTGATCACCGACGGCACGTGGCGGGCGCGGCAGTGGCTCGAGGGTGTCGCCGCGCTCGTCGCGACCGGGCTCGTCTCGGCGTGGGCGGCCTTCTCCACCATGGCGGTTCTCGTCCTCGTGCTGCCGGTCCTGGGGTGGGCGGCGTGGCGCCTCCAGCTGCGGGGTGCGGCTCCGGCAGCCCTCGTGGCGTCGGTCGTGACGACGTCGGCGGCGACCCAGCAGAGGGGCCCCTTCGCGGGGCTCACCCTTCTCGAGCAGATGGTGAGCCTCCAGGCGTTCAACGCGTGCGTCGCCCTGACCTCCTTCTTCCTCGCCTCCCTCGTCAGCGAGCGCCTCGACGCCGCAGCCGCCCTCGCGCGCTGGGCTGGTCAGCTCGAGGAGAGGGTGGAGCAGCGAACCGCCGACCTGTCCGCCGCGAACGAGCGGCTGCGTCGGGAGATCCGCTCCCGGTCGCGGGCGCAGCAGCAGCTGAGCCACGAGGAGGCCCGGGCCGAGCGCGAGCACGAGATCGCCGGGGTGCTGCAACGCAGCATGCTGCCCGGCCGGCTGCCGGACCTGCCCGGCATCGAGGTGGCCGCCCGGTACGTGCCGGCCACGACCGACGTCCAGGTCGGCGGCGACTGGTATGACGTCGTCCCGCTGGTGCACGGGCAGGTGGGCCTGGTCATCGGCGACGTCGCCGGCCACGGGGTGCGGGCCGCCGCGGCGATGGGCCAGGTGCGGATGGCCGTGCGCGCCTACGCCGTCCAGGACCCGTCTCCGGTCCGGGTCCTGCGCCGCGTCCACCGGCTGCTGTCGCGCCTCGCGACCGACGAGATGGTCACGCTCGTCTACCTCCTCGTCGACCCGGCGGCGGGCACCCTGCGCCTGTCGAGCGCCGGACATCCGCCGCCCCTGCTCGTCCACGCCGGGACGGTCCGCCGGCTCGAAGGCGCGCTCTCCCCGCCCCTAGGGGTGACCCTGGACCGCAGCTACACCGAGGTGGTTCACGCCCTGCCGCCGGATGCCACCCTGCTGCTCTACACCGACGGCCTCGTCGAGCGTCGCGGCGTCGCCATCACCGACGGCCTCGACCGGCTCGCGGCCAGCGCGGTCCGTCTCGTCGAGGAGGACGGCGGCGACCTCGGGGCGCTGTGCGACGCCCTCCTGCACGACCTCCTCGGCGACGCCGACCGCCCGGACGACGTCGCACTCGTCGCGGTCAGGGCCACGCCCGTGCACGAAGGTCGACCCTCGCCCGACGTGCCGACCGACACCGCGCCGGTGACGACCGTTGCCGGCGCGACGGCGCCGCTGGCGCAGGCTCCTTCGAGAACCGCGGCGACGCGCGGAAATCGGCCGGGACCCGGTCCCGCGAACATAGACTGAAGACGCGTCGCTGCAGGGGATCGACGAGGGGTGGACGCTGATGCCGGCACGACGCACGACCTTGCTCGCGGCCTGCGCCGCAACCGCTCTCACGGCGGCAGCCGCTCCCGGCCTCGCGGCCCGGGCCGCGACACCGTCGGCGCCCACGGCACCGACGATCACCACGTCAACCGCCACGGCCCTGACCCCGGCCGACCAGGCGAGGGCGGTCCTCGCCCGGATGTCGACGGCCCAGCGCGTCGGGCAGCTGTTCATGGTCGGCGGCCCGGCCACCGGTCTCGGCAGCGCGACCGAGTCGGCGATCACCCGCTACCACGTCGGCAACCTCGTGCTCACCGGTCGCACGACGAACGGCACGGCCCCCGTGCGGGCCCTGACCGCCCACGCCGACGCGCTCACGACGTCGGCGGCGACGGCCGGCGTGCCGCTCTTCGTCGCCGCCGACCAGGAGGGCGGCTACGTCCAGGTGCTCCAGGGCCCCGGGTTCTCGCGCATGCCCACGGCGCTGACCCAGGGCAGCTGGTCCGACGCCACCCTGACAGCGAGCGCGACGACGTGGGGCTGGCAGGTGCTGCGCTCCGGCGTCGACCTCGACCTCGCGCCCGTCATGGACACCGTCGCGAAGAGCTTCGCCCCCGCCAACCTGCCGATCGGCTACTACCAGCGCGAGTACGGCTACACGCCCTCGGTCGTCGCCGACAAGGGCACGTCGTTCCAGCGCGGCCTGCAGGTCTCCGGCCTGGCGACGACGCCCAAGCACTTCCCGGGTCTCGGCCGCGTCACGGGCAACACCGACACGTCCGCGGGCGTCACCGACACCGTCACGACCCGCACCTCCGCCGACCTCGTCCCGTTCCGGGCGGCGCTCGCCGCCCACGCGCGGGTGCTCATGGTGTCCTCGGCCTACTACCGACGCATCGACGCCGCGCACCCCGCGGTGTTCTCACCCACGGTGATCTCCGGGATGATCCGCCACGACCTGGGCTTCACCGGGATCGTCGTCAGTGACGACCTCGGCAACGCTCGGCAGGTCACCGGCTGGACGCCGGGCGCCCGCGCGGTCACCTTCATCGCCGCCGGCGGCGACGTCGTGCTCACCGTGAACCCCTCGGTGGTCCCGGCGATGGTCCAGGCCGTCGCGTCGCGGGCCGCCACCGACACCGTGTTCCGCGCCAAGGTCGACGCCGCGGCCCTGCGGGTGCTCACCGTCAAGGCGCAGGACGGGCTCCTCGCCCCGCGTCCGCCCGTGAACGGGGTGCTCGGCGCCTCGACCGTCGTCGCCCTCCAGCGCTGGCTCGCGGTCACCCGCTCGGGCGTCTTCGACACCGCGACGATCCGGGCCTTGCAGGCACGCATCGGGATGTCCGTCGTCGGCATCTGGGGTCCGCGCTCGATGGCGGCGATGCAGTCCTACCTCGGCATCTCCCGCGACGGCGCGACGTACTGGAACGCCCGCACGGTGGCGCAGCTCCAGCGCTACCTCGCCACCCAGCTCTGAGGTGGCTGACGCGTCACTCGATCGACTCGCTCTGCACCTGCGTCCTCGGGGCCGGCACGTCGGTGACGCGCGCCGCGTGCGCGGACACGACGTACGGGTTGCCCTGGGCGACCTCGTCGGCGACGGCCTCGACCCACGGGTCGGGCATCGGTCCGATACCTGCCGCGGCCACGGCGTCGGTCAGCGCCCTGACGACCTCCGGATGGGTGCGACCGCCCTCGCGGACGAGGTCGTTGATGATCGTCTGCAGGCGCTCCTCGCGCTGGAGGGAGGCCTCCTCGCGCGCGCCGTCGTCCATCGGGTCCGTGGTCGGCTCCATGGCCGCCTCCTCAGGGGCTGGGGGATCGGGTCGTGAGCGCTCCTCCGTGCCGTGCCGTACCCGCTCGGTTCGACTCCGGCACGCTGCTTGCCTAGACTCTCTGGGTCCATCTGCACGGATCCGGGCACAGGGGACCGGACGAAGACCGGAAGGCAGTCGTGGGTTCCCTCGTCCTCGAAGCCGTCCTCTCGAGCGTGCTCGCCACGCTGGGATGCCTCCTCACCGCACCACGCCGCTCGTCGGGCCGCGTGCGTCGCGCCACCCCCGCCGCCTGGCCGGCGCGAGCGCTGTTCCCGCTCGTGCCGCTCGCGCTCGTCGGATCGGGCCTGCTGCTCGTCACCGATGCGCGGGCCGTCGCCCTTTCGGTCGGCGTGCTCTGGGTCGCCACGCTGCCCTGGCTCGGCAAGACGTCACGGTGGGGAGCGTGGGCCCACGCCGCCTGGTCCCTGACCGTCGTAGCGGGGCTGTCCTACCTCGTGGCGATGCTCTGGTGGACCCTCGACTCCGGCCTGAGCGGCCTGACGCTCGTCGGTGCCTGGCTGCTGCTCGGGCTCGAGGCGGCCGCCTACCTGCTGCTCCTCGCCCACGGCTGGGAGATCTTCGACGTGCTCGGCAGCCGGCAGTGGCGCCGCCGGGTCGCGCCTGGCACGACCGCCGTCGTCGCGACCCGCACCGACGTCCCGTTCGTGTCGATCCACGTGCCGGCGCGCAACGAGCCACCGGACACGCTCCTGGAGACCCTCCGCTCGCTCGCCGACCTCGACTACCCGGCCTACGAGGTGCTCGTCATCGACCACAACACCGAGGACGACGCGCTCGTCGCCCCGGTGGCGGCCTTCTGCGCCGAGCACCCGGAGGTGTTCCGGTTCCACCGCCTCCTCGACTGGCCCGGCCACAAGGCGGGCGCGCTCAACTACGCCCTGACGGTCACCGACCCCCGGGCGCTCGTCGTCGGTGTCGTCGACGCCGACTACGAGGTCGACGCCGACTGGCTGCGTCAGACCGTCGGCGCCTTCGACGACCCGCGGGTGGCCTTCGTCCAGAGCCCGCAGGACTACCGCGACTGGGAGGGCTCGGGCTACCTGCGGCGGCTGTACCTCAGCTACGGCTACTTCTTCTCGCTGTCCCAGCCCTCCCGTGACGAGCGGGGCGCGGCCATCTTCGGCGGCACCATGGGCCTGGTCCGGCTCAAGGCGCTGCGCGAGGTCGGCGGCTGGGACGAGTGGTGCGTCACCGAGGACGCCGAGCTGTCGCTGCGACTGCTCGCGGCCGGCTACGGCGGCCACCACCTCGACCGCTCCTTCGGCCGGGGCATCATGCCGCTGACCTTCGAGGCGCTCAAGAGCGAGCGGTTCCGGTGGTGCTTCGGCGGCATGCAGATCCTGCGCCGCCACTGGCGCACGCTGATGCCGTGGAGCCGGACGCCGATGGACCGCAGCCAGCGACTCGCCTACCTCGTGGGCGGCCTGCAGTGGATGGGCGACCTGCTCTCGCTCGTCTTCGCCGCGGTCGTCGTCGTCAGCCTCTTCGACGTCGCCCTCGGGAGCGGGCTCGTCGTGCAGCGCTTGAGCGGCCTCGTGCTCGTCGCGGTCCCGGCGGTCATCCTCCTCGGGATGCTGCGTGCCGTCGCCGTGGTCAAGGTCGTGACGCAGCGGGCGACGTGGCGTGACGCGCTCGGCGCCTTCGTCACGGGGCTCTCGCTCGGCTGGGTCGTGTCCCTCGCCGTGGTCCGAGGCCTCACCGCACCCGCGGGGGTCTTCCTCCGGACGCCGAAGGTCAGCGGCGACGCGCACCTGTCGGATGCCGTCCGGTCCAACCGCGCCGAGCTCGCGTCGGCGGTCGTGGCCGGCGTCGCGATGCTCACGGCGGTGCTCGTGCGTCCCGGCCTGGTGACGCTCGGGCTGGCGGGGCTGCTCGTCGTGCCCGTCGTGGGCTGGCTGGCCGCTCCGGCCAGCAC
>JAEXXY010000503.1 GCA_023451855.1 Actinomycetes bacterium | reverse complement strand
GGCCCCGTCGACGCCGGCCGACGCGTCGCGCACGACGGCTCCGGGCACGACGACGACGCGGTGGCCGGCGAGCTGGGCCCGCCAGCCGAGGTCGAGGTCGGCCCCGTACTCGGTGAAGGCGGGGTCGAACCCGCCGAGGTCGTCCCACACGGAACGCCGCACGAGCATCCCGGCCGTGCTCACGGCGAGGACGTCGGTGCGGTGGTCGTACTGGCCCTGGTCGGCCTCGCCGCGGACCGGGCGGCCGAGCCGGCGACCGGTGCGGGTGATCTGGATGCCGAGCTCGACGAGGCGGCGCGGGTCGTCCCACGCGACGAGCTTGGGCCCGGCGATCCCGACCGACGGTGAACGCAGGCCCTCCTGGAGCAGGCGGGCGAGCGCGGTCGGCTCGGGAACGGTGTCGTCGTGCAGCACCCAGGCCCACTCGGGGCGGACGCCGCCGCCGGCGGCCCGAAGGTGCCCCATGGCGGCCTCGACGGCGCGACCCAGCGGGACGCGCGACGGCAGGCGCAGGACGTCGACAGGTACGACCTGGCGGACCCGCGCGTGCGCCTGCGCGATCGCCGCCGACGTGTCGCTGCTCGCGACGTCGACGACGAGAAGACGGGCGGGCGGCAGTGTCTGGGTGGCGATCCCGTCCAGACACTGCGCCAGCCACGTCGCACCGTTGTGCACGACGACGATCGCGTCGACCATCGCGCTGGGTCGGGGTCCGGTGGAGGGAGCGGACATCGACCCGGGCGCGGCGCCCCGGGGGGCGCTGCGGTCCTCGGCGAGCTCGTCTGGCACAGCGGTCACGTTCACCCGGACACCTGCTGGGGCCCGGGCCCTGCGACCACGGTCAGACCGCGCGCTTCTTCAGCTTGCGGCGCTCCCGCTCGGACAGACCGCCCCAGATCCCGAAGCGCTCGTCGTTCGCGAGGGCGTACTCCAGGCACTCGGCCCGCACCTCGCAACCGACGCAGACCTTCTTGGCCTCGCGGGTGGAGCCGCCCTTCTCCGGGAAGAACGCCTCCGGGTCGGTCTGGGCGCAGAGCGAGCGCTCCTGCCAGGAGAGCTCACCCTCCTCCGTACCGACGTCCGACATAACCACCATCAGCTCGTGCATGACCCCTCCTCGACCCTGACTCCTTGTGTGTCAGCACTCGCTGTACCCGGCAGCACCGTTCCCCTGGCACTGGACCCACCCCACGTGTGTCCGTTGGCCGCGGTACCGACTCCGACGAGTACAACAATGAAATTACATGTGTGTCATACGCCCTACGTCAAGCCCGATAGTGATATTCGCGAACTCGGTGAGGCGTCCCCGCGCCTGTGGTAGACAAGCGTCCGACCCATCTTCCGAGGCGTCCGGGCGCTGCTGAGAGGATCGGTCCCATGCGCATCACTGCCCTCGCCGGCGGCGTCGGCGGCGCCCGGTTCCTCCGCGGCCTGCTCCGCCACGTCCACTCCCCCGCGTCCGTGATCGGCGACGAGCCGGTCGAGCTGACCGTCATCGGCAACACCGGCGATGACATCACGCTCTTCGGCCTGCGGGTCTGCCCCGACCTCGACACGCTGCTCTACACCCTCGGCGGTTCGGTCCACGAGGGCCAGGGCTGGGGTCGGGCCGAGGAGTCGCACCACCTCGCCGAGGAGCTCGCCGCGCTCGGGGCGACGCCCCAGTGGTTCACCCTCGGCGACAAGGACTTCGCCACCCACGTCTACCGCTCGCAGCTGCTCGGCCAGGGCCTGCCGCTGTCGGCGGTCGTCGACCGATTGGCCGCCCGGTGGGGCCTGCCCGAGCAGGGCGTGCGCCTCCTGCCGATGACCGACACCCCCGTCGAGACCCACGTCGTCGTCGACGAGGGCGCCGGCCCGCGTGCCATCCACTTCCAGGAGTGGTGGGTGCGCCACCGGGCCGCGCTGCCCGCCGAGCGCTTCGTCGTCGCCGGCCTCGACGCCGCGGCCCCCGCCCCCGGGGTCCTCGACGCGATCCGCGACGCCGACGTCGTGCTGCTGCCGCCGAGCAACCCCGTGGTGTCGATCGGCATCGTCCTGGGTGTCCCCGGCGTCCGTGACGCCCTCCGTGGCAGCCGGGCGCCCGTCGTCGGTGTCTCGCCCCTCGTCGGCGGCCGACCCGTGCGCGGCCACGCCGACGTGTGCCTGCGCACCATCGGGGTCGAGGAGTCCAGCGGCGGTGTCGCGGGCCTCTACGCCGACTTCCTCGACGGCTGGCTCGTGTCCGAGGACGACCCGATGCCGCCGCGGCGTGGCCTCGAGGTCGTCCACCGACCGCTGCTCATGAGCTCGCCCGACGCTGCGGCCGACCTCGCCGGCGCGACCCTCGACCTCGGGCTGCGGCTGCGCGCCTCGAGGACGCCCGCGTGACGACGCCGTCCTCCCCGACGCCCGACCCGGTCGGCACGGTCGGCGCTGTCAGGGCGGCGGTCTGTGTCCTGCCCCTCACCGGCATCCCGGAGGTGCGCGAGGGCGACGACCTGGCCGGCGTCGTCGCGACCGGACTCGCGCACGCCGGTCTGCGGCTCGAGGACGGCGACGTCGTCGTCGTCTCGAGCAAGATCGCGAGCAAGTCGCTCGGCCTCGTCACGCACGACCCGGACAAGGACCGCGTCGTCCATGCCGAGACCGAGTACGTCGTGGCCGAGCGTTCCCTCGGCGACCGGGTCACCCGCGTCGTGCGAGCCAAGGCGGGACCGATCATGGCCGCGGCCGGCGTCGACGGCTCGAACACCGGCGACCGCGGCGGCTGGCTGCTGCTGCCGCACGACCCGGACGGCATCTGCGCCGAGCTGCACGACGCGCTCGTCGCCAGGTACGGCGTCCGCCTGGGCGTCGTCCTGTCCGACACGGCCGGACGGCCCTGGCGCGTCGGCCAGGTCGACTTCGCCCTGGGCGCGCACGGCGTCCGCGCGCTCGATGACCTCCGCGGTG
>JAEXXY010000428.1 GCA_023451855.1 Actinomycetes bacterium | reverse complement strand
GCGGCGCCCCCACGCCCGACCCGAACCCCGGGCAGGGCCGCGGTGACCGGGGTGAGCGCAGCGACGCCGGCGGACAGGGCCGTGACGGCGGTCGTCCTGACGCCCGGTCCCGGATCGCCGCGGCTGCCGGACCGGGCCACCACGCCTCCACGCCCTCCCAGCCGTCCCCAACCGTGGCCGTCCTGGACGTCCTCGCCTGAGAGAGAAGGAGATCCATGACCACCACTCCGACCGGTCCCCTCGGATCCGTCGCGTCGGTCGGCGCTACGAGCCTCAGCTCCACCGCTCCCACCCGCACGCCGAAGCAGACCATGGACTCGACGGTCTTCATGGACCTGCTCGTGACCCAGCTGAAGAACCAGGACCCGAGCTCGCCCATGGACACCAACGCCATGATCGGGCAGACGACCCAGCTGGCCGTCATGGAGAAGCTGAGCCAGATGGCGGCCGACAGCACGCAGGGCCTGCAGGCCCAGCAGCGCAGCGCGGCCGCTGCCCTGCTCGGCCGCACCGTCACCTACCTCGACGCCACCGGCGCCACGGCGACCGGCACCGCGTCGGCCGTCTCCTTCACCGGCGCCAGCCCGACCGTCACCGTCGGCTCGGCGAGCATCCCCCTCGCCTCGATCACCGGGGTCGCCGGCTCCTGAGCCGGCCCTCGCACCAGACCACCACCCCAGAAAGGTCGTCCCCCATGCTTCGCTCGCTCTACTCCGGCATCTCGGGCCTGCGCGCCCACCAGACGATGCTCGATGTCACCGGCAACAACATCGCCAACGTCAACACCACCGGGTTCAAGGGCTCCTCGGCACAGTTCCAGGACACGCTCTCGCAGCTGACCCAGGGCGCGTCCGGCCCGCAGGCCGCGACCGGCGGCACGAACCCCGCCCAGGTCGGCCTCGGCGTCCGCGTCGCGGCGGTCACGACGACCTTCACCCAGGGATCGGCGCAGACCACCGGCAAGGCCACCGACATGATGATCTCGGGCGACGGCTTCTTCGTCACCAGCCGCGGCGGCCAGCAGTACTTCACCCGCGCGGGCGCCTTCGGCCTCGACGCCGCCGGCCACCTCGTCGGCCCCGACGGCGGCATCCTGCAGGGCTGGATGGCCGATGCCACCGGCCGGGCCAACACCGGGTCGCCGACCACCGGTCTCGTCCTGTCGCCCACCGCGATGATCCCGGCCCGCGCCACCACCGGCGTCGAGGTCGCGGGCAACCTGCCATCCGACGCCGCCACGGGCGCCACGCTCCAGCGCGACATCCAGGTCTTCGACGCGAACGGCACGGCTCGTACGCTGTCGCTGTCCTTCACCCGGACGGCCGGTGGCTGGGACGTCGCCGCGACCGACGCGTCAGGAGCGACCGGCAGCGGCTCGCTCGCCTTCACCGACGGCAAGCAGACGACGCCGGGCTCGGTCAGCGTCGGCGGCATCACCGTCGACCTCGGCACCGTCACCGGCTACGCCGGCAGCACGACCGTGGCCGCCACCGGCCAGAACGGCTGGGAGGCAGGCACTCTCGAGGCGTTCAGCGTCGGCGCGGACGGCTCCCTCGTGGGCTCGTTCAGCAACGGCATCCGCCAGGCCGTCGGCCAGGTGGCCCTGGCCCGGTTCACCAACCCTGCCGGCCTCGAGAAGGCCGGTCAGTCCTCGTACTCGGCCACGGCGAACTCCGGCAACGCGCAGGTCGGGCAGGCCGGCGATGCCGGTTTCGGCTCGCTCGTCGGGGGTGCGCTCGAGATGAGCAACGTCGACCTGTCGCAGGAGTTCACCAACCTCATCGTGGCCCAGCGCGGCTTCCAGGCGAACGCGCGCATCATCACGACGTCGGACCAGGTGCTCCAGGAGCTCGTCGACCTGAAGCGCTGACCTTACGGTCGGTCGCTCCCTGCCGATAGAGGGGGGCGGAGGCACGAGCGCCCCGCCCCCCGACAGGAACGGCCCCATGATCGCAGTCACCCGCCTGAACGGGTCACGCTTCGCGGTGAACCCCGACCTCATCGAGCGTGTCCAGGAGAACCCGGACACGACCCTCGTCATGGTCGGCGGCGCCACGTACGTCGTGCGCGAGAGCCTGCCCGCGGTCATCGCGCTCATCGCCGAGTTCCGCGCGCTCGTCATCGCCACGGCCCATTCGTACACGCCGGAGGAGGGGCCGCGCCTCAGCGTCCTCCGGGGAGAAGGCGACTCGATCGCCGCCGCGGAGGCAGCCACGGCTGCGGGCGCGGCCGCGGCAGCCGCACCCACCCCGATCCGGCCCACCGAGCGATAAGGAGCGCACCGATGGACCCCTCACTCGTCATCGGACTCGTCCTCGCGTTCGGGTCCGTCTTCGCCATCGTCACCCTCGAGGGCGCGCACATCGGGTCGCTGCTCCTGCCGCCGCCGATGATCCTCGTCTTCGGCGCCACCATCGCCGTCGGCATCGCCGGCAACACCATCAAGGACAGCCTCCGCGCCTTCAAGGCCGTGCCGAAGGCCTTCACCGGCAAGGCGCCCGCGCCGCAGGAGAGCATCGAGCAGATCATCCGGCTCGCCGAGAAGGCCCGCGCCGAGGGCCTGCTCGCGCTCGAGGCCGAGGCCACCGAGACCAAGGACCCGTTCCTGTCCCAGGCCCTGCAGAACGTCGCCGACGGCACCGACCCCGAAGAGCTGCGGATCCTCATGGAGGACCAGATCGGCACCCGGGCCCGCTCCGACCACTCCGACTCGAAGTTCTTCGCGGCGCTCGGCGGGTACGCGCCGACGATGGGCATCGTCGGCACCGTCGTCTCGCTGACCCACGTGCTCGAGAACCTGTCGAACCCCGACGAGCTCGGCCCGATGATCGCCAGCGCCTTCGTCGCGACGCTGTGGGGCCTGCTGTCGGCCAACTTCATCTGGCTGCCGCTGTCGGCCCGCATCGCACGCCTGTCCGAGCTCGAGATCGAGCGGATGACGATCGTCATGGAGGGGGTCCTCGCCGTCCAGAGCGGCGCCCAGCCGCTGCTGCTCGCCGACCGGCTGCGCGCCATGGTGCCCGAGCCCGGCAAGCCGGACGCCAAGGGCGGCAAGGGCGGCAAGGACGGCAAGGGCGGCAAGGGCGGAAAGTACGCCAAGGACAAGGCGAAGGCGGCGGCGTGAGCCGCCGGCGCTCGACGCGCAAGCCGCCGGAGAAGTTCCACGTCGACGAGCGGTGGGCCGTGTCCTACATGGACATGATCACCGTGCTCTTCTGCCTCTTCGTCGTGCTCTACGCGATGTCGACCGTCGACCAGAACCGCTTCGAGAAGCTGCGCAACTCCCTCGCCACCGGGTTCGGCACGACGATCACCCAGCGCATCGACACCGCGAGCGGCACCGTCGTGCCGCCGTCGATGGCCAAGAAGAACTCGGAGGGCTTCACCGACCTCGCCCTCGCGGTCAAGGACGTCAACCGGTTCACCTCGATCCAGAAGGAGATGACCCGGCGCCTCACCGCACAGGGACTGCAGAAGGACGTCCAGTTCCACATCGACCAGCGCGGCCTCACAGTGCGCCTCGTCGGGTCGCAGACGTTCTTCAGCCCGGACAGCTCGATGCTGACCCTGCGGGCCAACCGCATCCTCGATGCCATCACGCCGGTCATCGTTCCGACGCGCCTGCAGGTGTCGGTCGAGGGGCACGCGGCCGCGCTGCGCACGTCCTACCCGTCGGTGTGGGAGCTGTCGGCCGAGCGGGCCACGAAGGTGCTGCGTGCCATGGTCGAGCGCGACCGCCTGCCCGGCTCACGGATCGGGGCCACGGGCTTCGGCTCCTCGCGCCCCGCGAGCACCGGCAGGACCGACGCCGACTACCGCCAGAACCGACGCGTCGACGTCGTCGTGCTCTCCGACCAGCCCGAGAGCGTGCGGGCCCTCATCCCCGAGGCGCTCAAGGCGCGCGCCGCCCAGGCGCGCTCGTAGCGAGCTCCACCCGTCCCGCGTCCCGGCCCTTAACACAGGGCCGTACCTGCCGATAGTGCCGGGCGTGACCATGCACGCCGTCGGGGCGACCGCGCAGCGCACGGCGGAGCCCTACGACTTCCGCCGCCCGACCACCCTCGCGCGCGAGCACAGCCGGATCCTCGAGGCGGCCTTCGACTCCTTCGCCCGCCAGTGGGGCACCCAGCTGACCGCCAAGGTCCGCACCAAGTCGACCGCCACGACCGAGTCGGTCATCGTGCAGACCTACGACGAGTACGTCGCATCGCTGCCGACCGTCACGTGCATGGTGCGCTGCGTCCTCGGCGACACCGCAGCCAAGATGGTCGTGCAGTTCCCGACGCCGGTCGCGCTCGGCTGGGTGGCCCGGATGCTCGGCGGCAGCTCGGACAAGGCCGGCCTCGAGCGCAAGCTGACCCCCATCGAGCACGCCCTCGTCAATGCCGTCGTCGGGGAGTCGCTCGACGTCCTCGCCTACGCGCTCGGGCCCCTGCTGCCCGCGGAGGCGCGCGTCGAGTCGATCCAGTACAACTCGCAGTTCGCGCAGGCCGCCGCCCCCTCCGACCTCATGGTCGTCGTGACGTGCGGCGTCCAGGTGGGGGAGACGACCTCGCCCGTCACCTTCGCGATCCCGGCCGACACGCTCCTGCCGCAGCTGGGCGCCATCAACCCGGTGGCGAGCAGCGAGAACGCGGCCGAGCTGACCCGCGAGCAGCTCGCGCGGGTGCCGGTCGAGGTGACGGTGCGGCTCGCGTCGGTCGCGGTGACGCCCGAGCAGGTGCTGGCTCTCGCGGTCGGGGACACCCTGCCGCTGCCGCACCACGCGCGCGAGCCGTTCCACGTCACCGTCGAGGGACAGGACCTCGCCCGCGCCATGGTCGTGCGTTCCGGTTCGCGGGCGGCCGCCCAGATCGTGTCGCTCGTGCCGGCGCCCGCAGGCCCGGCCCACCTCACCACCCCCGACGCCTCCGCCACCACCCAGGAGTACCGCCCGTGAGCACCGCAACCCTCGCCGCCGCCGAGCACCTCGTGGCCTCCCTGCCGGTCCCCGGCCTGCGCGTCCTCGGGC
>JAEXXY010000363.1 GCA_023451855.1 Actinomycetes bacterium | reverse complement strand
CTTGAGGACGGTGCGGAGGGGCCGGACCGGGGACTCCGGACGGCGCACAGCACGCCTGGCCTTCGCTCATGTCGGCTCCGTCGCGCCCTCGGCGACGAGAGCAGGGACTGGCTGGCTCGGGTGCGGCTCATCGCCGACAGCCTTCTGCGCCAGCCACATCCGCGCCTCGAGGTCGCGCCGGATGTCGCGGTAGGCGGGGTCGTCCGCGACGTTGTTGAGCTCCTGGGGGTCGACCGACAGGTCGTACAGCTCCCACTCCGGGGGGTAGGTGCGGTCCGAGCTGCCCGGGATGCCGAGACCGTCGTTGTAGAAGTAGATGAGCTTGTGGTGGTCCGTGCGGAAGCCGTAGTGCGCCGGAGCGTGGTGGCTCCCGTCGTCGTGCTCCCAGTACCGGTAGTACAGGCCGTCGGCAGGGGGGACGGGCGTGTTCCCGGTGAGGTCTCCCCAGAAGCTGCGCCCCTGCATCCGCTCGTGCGCCGGCACGCCTGCCGCGTCGAGGAGCGTGCGGGCGAAGTCGACGTTGGTCACGAGCGCATCGTGCACCTGCCCGGCCGGGACCAGCCGGGGGTAGCTGACGAGCAGCGGCATCCGGAGGGACTCCTCGTACATGAACCGCTTGTCGAACCAGCCGTGGTCGCCGAGGAAGAACCCCTGGTCCGAGCTGTAGACGAAAAGCGTGTCCTCGAACTCGCCCCGCTCGTCCAACCAGTCGACGACGCGTCCGACGTTGTCGTCCACCGACGCCACGCACGCGAGGTAGTCCTCCATGTAGCGCTGGTACTTCCACAGCGCCTCCGCCTCCGGGGCGAGGCCCTCGGGGACCGGCTGCTTGAGGTCCTCCGCGGTGAGGTGCTCGGCCACGCGCATGGCCGCCCGACGTGCCGATTCCGACCGCGTCGACAGGTCGTCGGTGAACGTGGCCGGCACCGGGATCGGGTCGCTGTACATGCCACGGTGCCGCTCGTCGGGCTCCCACGAGCGGTGAGGAGCCTTGTGCCAGATGAGGACACACCAGGGATCATCGCCCTCGAGCGAATCCAGCCACTCGAGGGCGAGGTCGGTGATCCGGTCGGTGGCATAGCCCTGTTCGGTGCGCAGCCCCTCCGCCGACAGCAGCCGCGGGTCGAAGTACTCGCCCTGGTCGATGAGCACCTCCCAGTGGTCGAAGCCCTGTGGGTCGTGCCCGTCGCCGTCGCCCATGTGCCACTTGCCGACGATGGCGGTGCGGTAACCGGCGCTGCGCAGCTGGCTGACGAACGTCGGCTGCGAGGCGTCGATCGGGGTGAGGAGCGTCCGGACGCCGTTGACGTGGCTGTAGGTGCCGGTGAGGATCGAGGCCCGGCTGGGGGCACACAGCGAGTTCGTGACGAAACAGCTGTCGAATCGAGCGCCGCGCGCACCGATCTCGTCGATGCGCGGGGTCTGGTTGACGACCGAGCCGTAGGCGCCGATGGCGTGCGCGGCGTGGTCGTCGGTGAGGACGAAGACGATGTTCGGTCGCCGCGGCGCTCGGTCGATGGATGTCACGAGGTGGCCTCCTGCTCCTGGTGGGTCGCCTCGTCGAGGCCGCCCAGTGTCGGGTCGTGCGCGACGTCGCCGACGTCGTACATCGACGTCGTCCAGTGGCTGAACGAGTCGCCCGGCTCCAGCAGCACGGCGTAGTGGCGGGGCTTCAGCCTCGAGCGTACCTGCGCCATCTCCGGGTGCTCGTGGACGTCGAGCAGCTCCACTGGGTCGAGGCGCAGGTCGTGGAGCTCGCTGACCGAGCCCGGTTTGACGACGAGCGTGGACCGATGGACGCGGCGCAGGGCGTCGATGACGTCGTGCTCGACTGCATCGAGGGACTTGACAGGTCGGTACTGAAGACGTTTACAGTAGCCGTGCTGTAAACGATTACAGCCAGAGATCTGGAGGCGACGATGCTTCGACGGGCCACCGTGACCGAGGTAGCGCAGCGCGCAGGTGTCTCGGTCGCGTCGGTGTCGCGAGTGCTCAACGGCATCCCGGCCCGCCCCGAGACGGAGGAGCGCGTCCGCCGCGCGGCTGAAGAGCTCGGCTACATCCCGGATGCCGCGGCCAAGGCCCTCAAGCTCGGGCGCTCACTCCAGATCGCGTTCGCTGTCGACGACATCGCCAACCCGGTGTACGCCTCGATGATGCACGGCGTCGAGTCCGGGCTGGTCGGGTCGGGCTCACGCCTGCTCGTCTCGTCGACGGGCCGTCGTCCGGAAGACCTCGTGGAGCTGGTCCAGGGCCTGTCGCGGGGCATCGCCGACGGCCTCATCATCAGCCCGCTCCGCTCGACCCCGGAGCTCACCGAGGCCCTGGCCTCGGCCCCGGTCCCGGTCGTGGTCATCGGCGACGTCGGCGACGACGAGCGTCTGGACCGGGTGCGCACGGACTCCGCGCTCGGTGTCACCCTCGCCTTCGACCACCTGGTGGTGAGCGGACGCCGGCGCATCCTGTTCGTCAACGGTCCACGTGACACGACGCCGGGGCGCTCGCGCCTCTCCGGGTTCGAGGCCGCTGCGGGCGTCCACGCCCGTGACGTCCTGGTGGCCGAAGCCGACGACTTCACCGTCGAGGGGGGAGAGGGCGCGTGGCGAACCATCGCCTCGGATCCCCGACTCCGCACGGTGGACGCCATCATCGCGGCCAACGACCTCATCGCCCTCGGTGTCGCGCGCGCCGCGCTCGACGACGGCCGCACGATCCCGGGGTCGCTCGGCATCGTCGGCGTCGACGACATCGGGATGGCGTCCATCTTCCGGCCCGCCCTCACCACGGTCTCGCTCGGCGCCCACGAACGCGGTCGGCTCGCGGCCGAGCTGCTGCTGCGCCGACTCGAGTCACCCAGCGCCCCCGCCGAGACCCGTTCTGTCGCCCCCCGGCTGGTTGTCCGCCAGTCGTCGCTGCCGCACACCTCGGAAGGTCGCGCATGAGCATCACCTCAACCGTGGGCACCACGCCCGCCGACCCGTTGAGTGCGCCGCCCCTGCGACGGCGTCACGACCGCAGCAGCCAACAGCGGCGAGAGGCCATCGCGCTCGTCATCCCGTCGCTGATCCCGATCATCATCTTCAGCGTGCTGCCGCTGGTGCAGGGCGTCTGGTACGCCTTCACCGACGCGACGCTGCGCCGCAACGACACCGCCGACTTCATCGGGCTGGAGAACTTCGGCCGGTTGGCGGGTGACTCGTTCTTCTGGTCGTCCTTCCGCATCGGCATGGTCTGGGCGGTCTCGGTGACGCTGATCCAGCTCGTGGCCGCGCTGGCCCTCGCACTGCTGCTCAACTCCAACCTGCGATTCCGCTCCCTGACAAGGCTGTTGGCCCTGATTCCGTGGGCGATGCCCCCGGTGGTGGTGGCCATCATGTGGACGATCCTCTACGCGCCGAACGGCCCCATCAACTCGGTCCTGGGCACGGTCGGCCTGCCTGACGACACGAACTGGCTGGGCAACTTCAACACCGCCCTGCCCGCCGTCATCGTCGTCGGCGTGTGGGTCGGCATGCCGCAGACCACCGTGACGCTGCTCGCCGGTCTGCAGCAGATCCCCACCGAGCTGGTCGAGGCCGCCGCGGTCGACGGCGCGTCCGCATGGCAGCGATTCCGCAATGTCGTCCTGCCGAGCCTGCGCCCGATCATCCTGTCGATCACGTGCCTGAACTTCATCTGGAACTTCAACTCGTTCGGCCTCGTGTACGTCATGACCGAGGGAGGCCCGGGCGGCCAGACGATGCTGCCGATGCTCTTCACCTACCTCGAGGCGTTCAAGAACCGCAACCTCGGCTACGCCGCCGCGATGGGGGTCGTCCTCGTCATCGTCGTGATCCTGATCCTCGCGGGCGTCCTGCGCTCGCAGTTCAAGAAGGAGAGGTCATGAACCGCACGTCCAGGACCGTCCGGGCCCTCCAGTACGCAGGTCTCGCGGGCTTCATCCTCTTCCTCGGCTTCCCGCTGCTCTGGCTCGTGTCCGCATCGGTCAAGTCGTCCCAGGAGCTTGCCTCGCTCAACATGAGCCTGGTCCCGAAGGAGTTCCACTGGGAGAACTTCGCCGTGGCCCTCCAGAAGCAGGGCCTGCTGCGCTCGGCGCTCAACAGCGTCGTCGTGTCCCTGCTGACGATGGTCCTCGTCGTTCTGCTGTCGCTCCCGGCGTCCTACGCGCTGGCCCGCTTCAAGGGCAGGTTGCGGGCCGCGGGAGTCGGATGGATCCTCGTCAGCCAGGTGTTCCCGGTCATCCTCATCATCATCCCGCTGTTCGTGATCCTGCGTGAGGTTCGCCTCGTCGACACCCTGGCCGGGCTCGTGCTCGTCTACACGACCTTCACGATGCCGTTCGCGCTCTGGATGCTCCAGGGCTTCGTGGCCGCGATCCCCGGCGAGCTGGAGGAGGCGGCCGCCATCGACGGCGCGTCACGGTTCCAGACGTTGCGCAGGGTCGTCTTCCCGCTGCTCATGCCCGGCATCGTCGCGACCGCGATGTTCGCCTTCGTCGCCGCGTGGAACGAGTTCTTCTTCGCCTTGGTGCTGATCCAGTCACCCGAGAACTACACGCTCCCCGTGGCTCTCAAGATGTTCGTCGGGGGCGAGGGCAAGGTGGCCCTCGGACCGCTGGCCGCCGGCGCGGTCCTCGCGACCATCCCCAGCCTGATCGTCTTCTCGATCCTCCAACGCCGCCTGACCGGAGGCCTGCTCGCGGGCTCGGTCAAGGGCTGAGACCACCTGCCTCCCATCCGCAGCACCACTCATCACCCGGAACCCTCCGGAACCCTTCCCATTTCGCAAAGGAGCAATCTCATGGGAACCCGACGTCTGGCCTTCGCCGGCATCGCGATCGCCACCGCCACCGCCCTCCTCACCGCCTGCTCGCAGGGGTCCGCCACCAACGCGGACGCCGGCTCCGGCAGCACCGGCGCCGGGGGGTCGGTCACCCTCAAGTTCCAGTCGCTCCAGGACCAGCCGCAGGCCGTCGAGGCCGTCAAGGGCATCGTCGACTCGTGGAACACCAAGCACCCCGAGGCCAAGGTCGAGATCGTCCAGGCCGGGTGGGACGGGGTCTACGACAAGCTCGTGACCCAGTTCAACGGCAATGCTGCGCCCGACATCATCCACTACGAGGCCGCGAGCATCGTCCCGTTCGCTCGTGACGGCTACCTCGCCGACCTCACCTCCAAGGTCCCGGCCGACCTCAAGAGCGACGTCTCCGACGGGATCTGGAAGTCGGTCACCGTCGACAACAAGATCGTCGGCATGCCGACCGAGCTGCAGACCTACGTCGTGTTCGCCAACAAGAAGCTGCTCGACGCCGCCGGCGTCGCCGTCCCCACCGGTGACTCCATGACCCTCGAGCAGTTCCGGCAGATCGCCAAGGCCACGACCAAGGCCGGCGGCTTCGGCGTCGCCTGGGGCCTGAAGAGCCCGACCGCCACCTTCATGAGCCTCGGTCTCGGATCGAACGGCACCTACTTCACCGGCACCGGCAAGGACGCCAAGATCAACGTCGCCGCCGGTGAGATGACCGTCCCGAAGCTCGTCAAGTACATGGCCTACACCGACAAGAGCATCGACCCGGTCTCGCTGACCCAGTCCGGCTCCCAGGCTCTCGCCTCCTTCTACGCCGGCAAGGCCGCGATGACGGTCCAGGGCTCGTTCCAGGCCGCCAACATCAAGAAGGACGCCCCGGCCGGCTTCGACTGGGTGGAGCTGCCGCCGCTCGCCGGTTCCGCCGGCACGGCGCAGGCCGCGAACCCGCAGACCCTCTCGGTCAATGCCGACTCTCCGAACGCCGACAAGGCCGCTGAGTTCGTCGCGTACTTCGCCGGCGCCGAGAACATGGCGAAGCTCAACCAGGCCGACGCGCTCATCCCGGCCTCGAAGAAGGCCCAGGACCTGATTCTCCAGCAGACCGGCGGCAAGGACGGCTGGGACATGACGATGAAGTCGGCACAGGGCCTCACCGGCGCGCCGTTCCTCACCGTCGACGCGTACACACAGTGGAAGGACACCGTGGCGACGCCGAACTACCAGAAGTACCTCGCCAACCAGCTCGACGACGCCGGCCTCCAGAAGGCCCTGTCCGACGGCTTCACCCAGGTCAACCGCTGACCCGGCCGGGCAGGGCGGCGTGGAACCCGTCGCCGCCCTGCCCGCCCCGGTCGGCACGACGAAGCCATTCGGACGAAACGACACCAAGGACTTGACGTGAACGACTTGAGGCAGCGCATCCACGGCGTCATCACCGGCGCAGCCGTCGGGGACGCCCTCGGCGGCGCGACGGAGGGGTACACCCCCCAGCAGATCGAGGCGAGGCACGGGGGACGGGTCACCGGCATCGTGCCGCCGTGGGCCGCCGACGAGTGGGCCACCGCTCGGCCGATCGCCCCGTACCACAAGGGTGACGGCCACATCACCGACGACACCCTCATGACCCGGGCGCTCATCGAGACCTACGCCGCTCGACCGACGCACCTGGACGCGTATGCCGTGGCGGAGGAGTTCGTGCCGCGGTTGATGGGTGAGCCGACCTGGATCCCTGAGCTCGGGCGCGAGGCGATCCTGCTGCAGCGGATCTTCCTCGCCGAGAAGTGGCTGGTGGCCCGGCTGCACTACGGGCACGTCGACCCGCGTGAGGCGGGTAGCGGCAACATCGTCAACTGTGGTGCAGCCATGTACATGGCTCCCGTCGGCGTCGTCAACGCGGCCGACCCCGTCGCGGCGTACGCCGAGGCCATCGACCTCGCCGCACCGCACCAGTCGAGCTACGGCCGGGAGGCAGCGGGTGTGTTCGCCGCCGCGGTGGCTGCGTCGCTGGCACCGGGGGCTACCGTGACCAGCGTCGTCGACGCCTGCCTCGACGTCGCGCACGACGGCACCCGGGCCGCGATCGAGGCGGTCGTGAAGGCCGCGACCTCGGCGACCGGAGCGCCGGCTGCCGAGCTCGGCGCGGCCCTGCGTGCCGCCGTCGAGCCCTACGACACGGTCGGTCCGGACTACCGCCACCCCGCGGCCGATGCCCGTCGCCCCTCGCGCACCAAGTCCATCGAGGAGCTGCCGGTCGCACTGGGCTTCGTCGTGGCGCACGACGGCGACTTCCGAGACGCGGTGCTCGGCGCGGTGAACTACGGGCGCGACGCGGACTCGATCGCCACGATGGCCGGCGCCGTGTGCGGCGGTCTCGGCGGGGCCGAGGTCGTGCCGACCGACTGGCTCCGGACGATCGAGGCCAACAGCAGGATGGACATCACCGCGTCGGCTGACCAGCTCGCGGACATCACGTCTCGCGTGCTCGCCGCCGACCGGGCCCGGTACCTGGCCCGCGCGGCCGAGATCGACGTGCTGCTGGGCATCGCATGAGGCTGACCTGGGTCCAGCCCGAGGACCTCCTGCTCCACGCCTTCGTCCAGGCTCGCTCAGAGGGCGCCGACGTGTCGGCGCTCGAGCGGGAGTGGGTGCGGGCGGGTGGCACGCTCGAGGTGCCGGTGAGCGGAGCAGCCGAGGTGCCGGCCACGCCCGAGCAGCGCGCGGTCGCGGCTCGGCTGCTCGACGCCGTCGACGGGGTGGCCCCGGCGCGACACCTCGAGCTGGGGTCGGTCCTCGGCCGCCTGGCGGGCGTGCAGGCTCCTGCGGTACCCGGTGTCGACGACCTGACCCGGCGGGTCCACGGGGCGTGGCTTGGGCGCTGCGCCGGATGTCTGCTCGGCAAGCCCGTCGAGAAGATCCCACGCGCCGGGATCGAGGAGATCCTGCGC
Source organism: Actinomycetes bacterium (assembly GCA_023451855.1). Taxonomy (GTDB): domain Bacteria; phylum Actinomycetota; class Actinomycetes; order Actinomycetales; family Dermatophilaceae; genus Monashia. Next base: position 1,489 of record JAEXXY010000363.1, on the reverse strand, counting down.
GCCACCGGGCGCTGGCCGCTCGACGCCTGGTTCACCGCCTCCGGCCTGCCACCCGAGGTGGGGGCTCGCTGGCCCTGGAACCGGCGCAGCGCACCGACCAGCCTCGCAGAGAACATCGACGGCATGCCGGAGGACGACGACCTCAACTTCGCGGTGCTCGCGCTGCGGATGCTGCGGCAGCACGGCAGCGAGATCACCACCGACGACGTCGCGCAGGCCTGGCTCGACAACCTCCCGGGGGGCCGGGTGTTCACGGCCGAGCGAGTCGCCTACCGCAACCTGCTCGAGGGCGTCGAGCCCGAGCGGGCTGCCTTGGTCCGCAACCCGTTCCGGGAGTGGATCGGGGCGCTGATCAGGGCGGACGTGCACGGATGGACTCACCCGGGCGACCTGCGGTCGGCCGTCGCATCGGCCTTCGTCGACGCGCGGCTCAGCCACACCGGAGCTGGGGTCGAGGGCGCGCTGTGGGCCGCCGCGCTCGCCTCCGCCGCCGTCGTCGTCGACGACGTCGACGAGGTGCTTGCCCTGGCAGGGCACGTGCTGGAGCCCGATGGGACCCTCGAGCGGGCAGTCCGCCGAGGGACCGAACTGGGACGCGGCCCCCTGTCCGACGACCAGGCACTCGATGCCCTCCACGCCGAGTTCGGCTCGTTCCACTGGGTTCACGTGCTCAACAACGCCGCCACGATCGCCTTCGCGCTCGCACGCGGGGCCGGGGACTTCGGGCCCAGCGTGGCCCTTGCAGTGTCCGCCGGCTGGGACACCGACTCGGTCGGCGCCACCGTCGGAGGAGTCGTGGGGGCGCTTCTCGGTGTGGACGGCATCCCCGCCCGATGGACCCAGCCGCTCGACAACCGCCTCGCGACGAGCCTCCCCGGGCCTGCGGAGCTGTCCATCGACGAGCTCGCCCGTGGGACCGTCGCGCTCGCGGGAGTCCTCCGATGAGCGGCCGCGTCGTCGTGGTCGGCAGCGTGAACCTCGACCTCTCCGTGCGCGTCGGCGCCCTGCCCGGGCCGGGGGAGACGCTGCTGGCACGGTCCCTGCGGCGCGGGGGCGGCGGCAAGGGCGCCAACCAGGCCGTGGCCGCCGCTCGCGCCGGTGGGGTGCAGACCGCCATCGTCGGGTGCGTCGGGGCCGACACGGACGGTGCCGCCCTGCGTGCAGCATTGGAGGCGGACGGCATCGACTGCTCGGCCCTTGCGGTGAGCGCCACCGAGCCCACCGGGACCGCCCTGATCACCGTCGACGAGGCCGGGGAGAACACCATCGTCGTGGCCGCCGGCGCCAACGGGGCGGTGACGCTCGACGAGACGTCTCTGCTGGCGATCCGCGAGGCGGACGTGCTCTTGGCGCAGCTCGAGATCCCGCAGGCCGTGGTGGCCCGGGCCGCCCGTGCGCGGCGCCGGGGAGCGCTGTTGGTCCTCAACGCCGCCCCGTCAGCCCCCATCGACCCGGAGCTGCTCGAGGAGGTCGACCTGCTCGTCGTCAA
>JAEXXY010000455.1 GCA_023451855.1 Actinomycetes bacterium | reverse complement strand
CGGCAGGCCCTTGCGCGGCTCGCCCATCCGGCCGAGGAAGGCGATGGTCGGCGCGGCCGGCGTGCCGATCCAGGCGCTGCGGCGCGGGGCCGCGGCGAACCGGTCGACGTAGACGCCGTTGGGGATGACGACCGCGTCGCCGCCGACGTGCGTCGTGACAGTGCGACGGGCGTCCTCGCTGACGGCGATGCGCCCGGCGATCTTCTCGAGGCTCGGCCGCACGATCGGGTAGGCGGTCTGCATCGTGCGCGAACGCATTATCGAGGTGTGGAAGGTCGCGACGATGGGGCCCTCGGCGGCCATGAGCGCGAGCACGCTGATGCTCGGGGTGACGGGCTCGTGCAGGTGCAGCACGTCGAACTCGCCCTGCTCGAGCCAGCGTCCGACCTTGGCCGCCGTGACGGGGCCGAAGTTGAGGCGCGCGACCGAGCCGTTGTAGCGCACCGCCGTGGCCCGGCCCGCCGACGTGACGTAGTCGGGCAGGGTGGTGTCGCTGTCGGCCGGCGCGAGCACCGACACCTCGTGACCGAGGCCGATGAGGTGCTCGGCGAGGTCGCGGACGTGGAACTGGACGCCGCCCGGCAGGTCGAAGGAGTAGGGGCAGACGATCCCGACCTTCATGGCGTCGCCCCGGCGTCGGTGCTCGAAGCGGGCGCGGGGGCGGGAGCGGGGGCCGACGCGGCGGGCGGCGGCGTCCGGGCCGGGTCGAGGTCCTCGACGAAGACGCGCTGGAGCATGTGCCAGCTCGACGTGTGCTCGCGGATCGTGACGGCGAGGTGGTCGGCGCACTGCTGGATGAGGTCGGCGGCCCGGACGGCGGTCGTGCCGGTGACGCGCGGCTCGAGCCGCGGGCTGAACTCGATGACGGTGCGATACCCGCCGAGGCCCTCGCCCTCCGGCGCAGGCTCGTACCAGATGCGGGCCGCGTAGAGCGGTGCGCCGGTCATGAGCGAGAGCACGGCCGGCCCCTTGGCCATCCGGGCCCGGTGCCCGAGCAGGTCGACCTCGACGCCGCCGTTGGTGAGGTCGCGGTCGGCGGCGAGGGCGATGAGCCGGCCGCCGCCGCGGGCCGCGGCGAGCAGCCCCCGGAACGGGTCGTCCCCGCCGGTCAGCGGGATGATGTCCATGTCGATGCTGCGCCGGAAGGCGACGAACTCCTGGTACACCTCCTCCGGCTTCAGGCGCTCGGCGACGGTCGTGACGGGCATGAGGTTGCCGGCCGACCACGCGGCGGCGAGGTCGAAGTTGCCGAGGTGCCCGACGAAGACCACGGCGGCCTCACCGCGGGCGGAACGCTCGGCGACCTCCTGCTCGCCGCGCACCTCGACGGCACCGTCGACCTGCTCCCGGCGCAACGACGGCAGCCGGAAGGCCTCGCAGTAGTAGCGCATGTAGGAGCGCATCCCGGCGCGCACGAGGTCGTCGAGCTCGGCCTCGGACAGCTCGGGACGCACCCTGCGGTAGTTGGCCCGCAGCCGCTGGATGCCCGACCCGCCGCGGCGCACCGCGAGGTCGGCCACCCGGTCGAAGAGGCCGTAGGCGGCGCGCTCGGGCAGGGCGCGGACCGCGGACCACCCGAGCCGGAAGCCGAGGACGCTCAGCGTGTCGGTGGTCCGGCCGAGGACCCCGCTCAACTGCGGGCCTCCCCCGCCTCGAGGGCCTGGCGCCGGACCGTCAGCATCCGCTGCAGGACGGTGACGAAGCTCGCGACCGCGAGCAGGCCGAGGACCACACCGAGCAGCAGCGTCGAGTCGAAGAGGTCGGCGAAGAAGGCGGCGACGAGGACGGCCACGAGCCGGTCGGCGCGCTCGGCGATGCCGACGTCCGCCGTGTAGCCCAGGCCCTCGGCACGGGCCTTGGCGTAGGACACGACGCTGCCGAGGATGAGGCAGGCCAGGGCCAGTCCGGCCATGAGCTGGTTGTTGCCGCGGCCGGCGTAGTACAGCACGAGCCCGCCGAAGATCGCGGCGTCGCCGACCCGGTCGAGGGTCGAGTCGAGGTAGGCGCCCCACTTGCTCGAACGCCCGGACTCGCGCGCCATGATGCCGTCGACGTTGTCGGAGAAGACGAAGGCGGTGATGACGAGGACGCCGACCCAGATCTGTCCGCGCGGGAAGAAGGCGAGGGCCCCGACGCAGACGCCGACGGTGCCGACGATCGTGACGACGTCCGGGCTGATGCCGAGCCGGAGGAAGAGGTGGGCGATCGGACCGAGGACCTTGGTCAGCGACGCGCGAAAGAGTCTGTTGAGCATGGTGGTGACAGCGTAACGACCGGGGCTCAGCGCTCGGGCCATGCGGCGACGAGCCGCGAACGCGTCTCCTCGAGCAGGACCGGCAGCGCCTTGGTCTGGGCCACGATCGGCAGGAAGTTCGAGTCGCCGCTCCACCGCGGCACGACGTGCTGGTGCAGGTGGGCGGCCACCCCGGCGCCAGCGACCGCGCCCTGGTTCATCCCGAGGTTGAACCCGTGCGGAGCCGACGACGCCTCGAGGGCTCGGACGGCCTGCTTGGTCAGGGCCGTGAACTCCGCAGTCTCCTCGTCGGTGAGGTCGACGTAGAGCGAGACGTGCCGGTACGGGCAGACGAGCACGTGGCCGGGGTTGTACGGGAAGAGGTTCATGACGACGTAGCAGTGCTCGCCGCGGTGCACGACGAGGCCCTCGGCGTCGTCCTTGGCGGGGGCCGCGCAGAACGGGCAGCCGTTGCCGGCCTCGTCCGTGGGCTTGTCGCCGAGGATGTAGGCCATCCGGTGCGGGGTCCACAACCGCTCGAAGCCGTCCTCGACCCGGGCGAAGCCCGCTGCCGGCTCGGGCGGCCCGGGCACCTCGGGCGCCTCGGGCGCGCTCCCCTGCTCCGTCATGGTTGTCGATCCTAGGGCGCGGGCGTCCGGAGACGTGAGCGGCCCTGCGGTCTCACACACCGCAGGGCCGCATCCATTGAACCGTGTCGCCGGTGGCAGGGGAAATCCGACACGCCCCGGCGGCCTCCTCCCCGAGGCCGCGCGGCCCCGCACGGCTCCGGACGCAGATCAGCCCCGCGGGTGTGAGATCCGCGGGGCCGAGGTCCGCAGGGCGCGCCGGAGCGCTGCCGGTGGCGTCCTGGGAGAGGTGAAGGCCCGGGAAGTATGAGTTCCCGGGCCTTCGGTTCTGTCCCACCGGAGTGGGTCAGAAACCGTTCCGCCGAAGCGGATCGGTAAGAACAGTTGTAACCCGGGATCGGGTGCGGCGCAAGGGATCCGCGAAAGAAACCCGGCCCGGTGGCCTCGTGGCGGCGTGTCGGCTGGGACACGCCGACACGGGCGCGCGAGGGAGTCTCCGCGAGGCCTGGCAGGAGGCCCGGGAGGAGGCCCGGCAGGAGGCCCGGCGCTTGCCCCGTGGCCGGCCCGAACCTAAGGTCCGGCTGTGCCCACACCGGACGACGCCTACCCCTACCTCAGCGACGTCGTGAAGACGCTGACCGGCGCCGACCTCCCGCTGCCGGTGCCGATGTTCGGCCTCCTCGTGCTCGTCGCGGTCGGGGCCGCCACCGTGGCGCTGCGCATCGAGCTGCGACGCCGGTGGAGCGCCGGCGAGCTCGTCGATGAGCGGGCCGCCGACCCGGCC
>JAEXXY010000338.1 GCA_023451855.1 Actinomycetes bacterium | reverse complement strand
GGCGTCCTGGCCGAGCACGTAGACGAGGGCCGGGACGGTGAGGATCGAGCCGCCCCCGCCGAGTGCGCCGAGGGCGAGCCCGATGGCGAGCCCGAGGGGGACTGCGATCAGCACGACGGCATCCCGGTCCGCGGCCCGGGTCAGGCGACGGTGGCGCGAGCGCGGTCCCAGGCGCCGTAGCCGCCCAGGATGTCGGACACGTCGGCGAACCCTTGGGCGCGCAGCAGGCTCGCGCCCACCGAGCTACGCCAGCCGCCCGCGCAGAAGACGAGGACCGGACGCGTGGGGTCGAGCTCGCCGGAGCGGTCGGCGAGCTCCGCGAGCGGGATGTGCCGGGCGCCGGGCAGCGTGCCGGTCTCGACCTCGCCGGCGTTGCGGATGTCGACGACCTGGACGTCCTCACGAGCACGGGCAGCGTCGACCTCGGCCACCGCGAGTCGGCTGGCCCGGACGACCTCGCTCTCGTGCGCCACCAGGTAGCCCTCGGGGTCGGCCACGTACCCCAGCACGCGGTCGTAGCCGATCCGGGCGAACCGCGTCGCGACCTCCTGCTCCTGCCCGTCGGGGGCGATGACGACGATCTCGTCGTCGGGGGCGAAGACCATGCCGACGGTCTCGGCCATCCGGCCGTCGACCGGCACGTTGACCGACCCCAGGAGGTGGCCTGCGGCGAAGTCCTGCACGTCGCGGGCGTCGTGCACCCGAGCCCCGCGCGCCAGGGCCGCCTCGACGGCGTGGTCGTCGAGAGCCGGCACGGCGGCGTCGACGTCGCGCACGTCGCGCGACTGCTTGTTCAGCGTCGCGTTGTAGACGAAGTAGGCCGGGGCGGTGGGCTGCCCGGCGGTGACGAGCTCGAGGAACTGCTCCTCGGTCATCGGCTGGCAGGCGTAGTTGAGGGCACGCTGCTCCCCGATCGTCGACTGTCGCTCGGTCGACAGGTTCTTGCCGCACGCCGAGCCGGCGCCGTGGGCCGGGAACACGCGGACCGCGTCGGGCAGGCCCATGAGCCTGCGCTGGACCGAGTCGTAGAGCATCTGGCCGAGGTCGTCGGCGGTGGTCCCGACCGAGGCGAGCAGGTCGGGACGGCCGACGTCGCCGATGAAGAGGGCGTCACCGGTCAGCACGCCGTAGGCGACCTCGTCGTCGGCGCGCTCGAGGACGAGCACCGAGATCGACTCCGGCGTGTGACCCGGGGTGGCCATGACCTCGAGCGTGACCTCACCGAGGCAGATCCGCTGGCCGTCGGCCAGGTGACGCACCGGGAAGTCGGTGGCCGCGGCCTCGCCGTAGCCGATCCAGGCACCGGTGGCGCGGGCCAGCTCGAGGTGCCCCGAGACGAAGTCGGCGTGGAAGTGGGTGTTGACGACACCGACGATCCTCAGCCCCTGCGACTCCGCGTCGGCGAGGTACTCGGCGACGTCGCGCCGCGGGTCGACGACGACCGCCTGACCGGTCGACTCGTCGCCGATCAGGTAGGACGCCTGCGACAGGCAGTCGAGGTAGTACTGGGTGAAGATCACGGATTCCTCCGGGTGCGCGTCGGGCTCTGACGCCAAGGCTAACTTATACCCCCATGGGTATTTGAGTCCGGACGCACGAAGTCCCCACCGCTCTGGGCTGTCGGCGAGCGGTGTCATGCGCCGGACGGTAGCGGCTGCGCGGTGCACCGTTCGCGATGACGACCACCAACCGCCCGCGTCGCGGGCGCCGAGCACGCTGCCCTGGTGGCGATGGGAGTGGTGGTCGTCATCGTGGACGCCGGTGCCGCGCGATGGGCGTCAGAAGGTGACGGTGGCGCCCATCGAGACGGTGCGGTCCTCGGGCAGGTTGAAGTAGCCGGTCGGCGAGGCCGCGTTGTGGGCCAGGGCGAGGAAGAGCCGCTTGCGCCAGGCGCGCATCGTCGGTGCAGGGCCACGGCTCACCGAGATCCGCGACACGAAGTAGTAGGCGGAGTCGGGGTCGACGTCGACGAGGCCCTGGTCGCGGGCCAGCGCGAGGGCCCGCGGCACGTCCTGCTCCTCCTGGAACCCGAACCGCAGCGTCAGGTGGGTGATCGCGTCGTAGGGGTCGCCGAGGTGGTCGAGCACGACGCGCTCGTCGTCCGGCACGAACGGCACGTTCTCCGATGACGTGCTCACGATGAGGACGAGCTCGTGGATGACGTGGTTGAACGTCGCGTTCTCGCGCAGGGCCAGCGGCGTCGACTCCTTGCCCGGGTGCAGGAACACCGCGGTCCCCGGGACCTTGGAGACCGGGTCGGTGTGCAGCCAGTCGATGAACGGCTCGAGCGGACCCTCCATGTCGGTGCGCCGGTCCGTGACGAGCCCCCGTCCGCGCTGCCAGGTCAGCATCACCGTCGCGACGAGCGTGGCGATGACGAGCGGCAGCCAGCCACCGTGGAACACCTTGGTCAGGTTGGCGGCGAAGTACGTCAGCTCGAGGGCCGCGAGCGGGATCCCGAGCAGGAGGAGGCGGCGACGGTCCCAGCCCCAGGCAGCCTCGGCATGGATGAGGAAGAGCGTCGTCGTGATGAGGAAGGTGCCCGTGACGGCGAGGCCGTAGGCGGTGGCGAGCCGCTCGGAGGAGCGGAAGAGCAGCAGCAGCGCGATGACACCGGCGAAGAGCGTCCAGTTGACCGCCGGCACGTAGATCTGGCCGCGCTCGCGTCGCGAGGTGTGCCGCACCGTCAGCCGGGGCAGGTAGCCGAGGCGCTCGGCCTGCCGCGATACCGAGAACGCCCCGGAGATGACCGCCTGCGAGGCGATGATCGTCGCGACGGTCGACAGGATCACGAGCGGCAGGCCGAGGGCGTCGGGGGCCAGGTGGAAGAACGGGCTCGCGGCCGTCGACGGGTCCTCGAGGATGAGCGCCCCCTGGCCGAGGTAGTTGAGCGTCAGGGCCGGGAAGACGACGAAGAACCACGCGCGCCGGATCGGTGCCCGGCCGAAGTGGCCCATGTCGGCGTAGAGCGCCTCGGCCCCGGTGATGGACAGCACGACCGCGCCCATGGCGATGAAGGCGACGCCCGGGTGCTCGACGACGAAGAGCACGGCGTAGTGCGGCGAGAGCCCGGTGATGATCCCCGGGTCGCGGACCACCTGGGCGCCGCCGAGGACCGCGAGGACGGCGAACCACAGCGCCATGACCGGCCCGAAGAAGCGACCGACGAGCTCGGTGCCGAAGCGCTGGCCCGCGAAGAGCAGAGCGATGATCGCGGCGCCGATCGGCACGACGAGGTGCTCGACCCCGGGTGTCGACACCGAGAGGCCCTCGATCGCCGACATGACCGAGATGGCCGGGGTGATGACGCTGTCGCCGTAGAAGAGCGACGCGCCGAGGACCCCGAGGAGCATGACGAGGCCGTACCGCCGCCCGCCCGGGCGCACGGCGGTGCGGGCCAGCGCGGCCAGGGCCATGACGCCGCCCTCGCCGTCGTTGTCGGCGCGCAGGATGAACACGACGTACTTGACCGAGACGACGAGCGTCACCGACCAGAAGACGAGCGAGATGACCCCGTAGACGTCGCCCGGTGTCGTGGCCACCGTGTTGTGGTCGACGGAGAACACGGTCTGCAGCGCGTAGAGCGGCGAGGTGCCGATGTCGCCGAAGACGACGCCGAGCGCGCCGAGCGCCAGGGCCGCGAGACCGCCACGGGACCGTTCAGAGGTGTGCGCCACGAGGGTCCATCCTTCCACCGGGTCCGGGGACGGTCCCGGGGTGTGTGGGCCGCGTGCCCTTTCCCGGGGTCGAGCGGCCGGAACGAACCGACGAAACGGCGCCTAGGCGTCGAGTCGGGCGTTCGATCCGGCCACTCGGCCCTTACCGGAGCGCGGAGGCGGCCCGGCCCGGGTTGGACGAGGTCAGCGCGAGCGGCGCGACCCGGCGCGGGTGCCGGCCGAGAAGGCAGCGGCGCTGCCGCCGCTGCTCGTCGAGTAGACGGTGCTCGAGCCGCCACGACGGCCCGATCCACCCTGACCAGTCTGGCCGCCTTGACGCTTCTGGCCGCCCTGGCCGCCGGAGCGGCGACCGCCGGTCCGGGACTCGGGG
>JAEXXY010000252.1 GCA_023451855.1 Actinomycetes bacterium | reverse complement strand
GCGCTGAACTGCTCGGCGGTGACGGCCCGGCCGGCCAGGTCGCGGAGGCCCTCGAGGAGCGCGTCGCAGGCCTGTTCGAGGTCGGCCGCCGACCGGGTGGCGGCCGCCGCGGGGTTGTTGATCTCGTGGGCCAGCCCGGCGGCGAGGGTGCCGAGGGTCACGAGCGCGCTGCGCTGGCGGGCCGTGGCCTCGATCGAGCGGGCCGTGCCGTAGAGACCCGCGACGAGGTGGGCGGCGAACGGGAACCACGCGTCCGCGAAGGTGCGGAGGCGCTCGGAGGGCACCCGCAGCACCCGCCCCGGCTCACGGCCGCGGGCGGTGGCCAGGTACACGCCGTTCTCGTCCCAGGCCCGGAAGCCGCCGGCCCACCGGCCCGGGACGTCCATCCGCCCCACGACGACGTCCTCGCGGCCGCTGTGCCGCGACAGCTCGAGCGACCCGTCGAGCAGCACCCACCACGCGTCGGCGTGCTCGCCCTCGCGGAAGAGCAGCTGGCCCGGCCCGACCTCGACCTCCTCCCCCGCCGCGAGGAGCGCGTCGAGCTGCTCGTCGGACAGGCCGTCGAAGAGCGGGACGGCCCGCAGGTCGGCGCGCGTCGCCATCCCGGGCCTCCTCAGACCGTGGCCAGGTAGCGGTGCACGAAGTGGACGGCCATGGCGCCCTCCCCGACGGCGGAGGCGACGCGCTTCATCGAGTCGAGCCGCACGTCACCGGCGGCGAACACCCCCGGCAGGCTCGTCTCCAGGGCGAACGGCGGCCGAGCCAGTGGCCACCGGGGAAGCCCTGGCGCGACACGGCGGGCCGCCACCCTGCTGACGAGATCCGTTCCGGTGACGACGAACCCGTGGTCGTCACGCACGACATCGACGCCCAGCCAGTCGGTGCGCGGCTCGGCGCCGATGAAGACGAACAGCCAGGATCCCGGCACGAGGACCGTCGAGCCGGACGCCCGGTCGTGCAGGGCCAGCGACTCGAGGTGACCGTCGCCGGCCACCGCCGAGACCTCCGCCCCGAGCCGAACCTCGATGCACGGATGGGCCCGGACCCGCTCGACGAGGTAGGTCGACATCGACGCCTCGAGGCTCGGGCCGCGTACGACGAGCATGACGCTGCGGGCGAACTGCGCGAGGTTGAGCGCCGCCTGGCCCGCCGAGTTCGCGGCCCCCACGACGAACACGTCGTCGCCGGCGCACTGGGCGGCGTCGCGCGCGTTGGCGCCGTAGTAGACCCCCCGGCCGACGAGGGCGTCGACCCCATCGGCGGCCAGACGACGATAGGAGACACCGGTGGCGAGCACGACGCTGCGTGCCTCGACGTCGTCGCCCCCCTCGATCCGGACGGCCCGCACCGGCCCCCGGGCCTCGAGCGCCGTGACGTCGCGGGCGACGACGAGCTCGGCGCCGAAGCGTCGGGCCTGGGCGAGCGCCCGCTGGGTCAGGTCGTCGCCGGACAGGCCACGCGGGAAGCCGAGGTAGTTCTCGATCGCAGCACTCTGGCCGGCCTGTCCGCCGGGGGCCGCGTGCTCGACGACGACGGTCGAGAGCCCCTCCGACGCCGCGTACACCGCCGCCGCCAGGCCGGCTGGTCCCCCGCCGACGATGCACAGGTCGTAGAGGCTGCGCTCGGCTCGGGTACGCAGCCCGAGGGCGGCCGCCAGGTCGACGAGCGCCGGGTCGCGCAGGGTGTCGCCGTCGGGCACGAGCACGAGCGGCAGGTCGGGCGCGGCCGCGCCGGCCACGTCGAGCAGGCGGGCACCCTCGGGGTCGCGCTCGACGTCGAACCACGCGTACGGCACGTGGTGGTTGGCCAGGAAGGTCTTCACCTCGTGGCTGCGCTCGGACCACCGGTGCCCGACGACCCGCACGTCGAAGGTGTGGTCGGGGTGGGCCGTGTGCCAGTCGGACAGGAGGTCGTCGACGACGGGGTAGAGCCGCTCCTCGGGCGGGTCCCACGGCTTGAGGAGGTAGTGGTCGAGCCCGATGTCGTTGATCGCTGCGATGGCGACGTCGGTGTCGGCGTACGCCGTGAGGAGCAGCAGCCGGGCGTCCGCCACGAGGTCGCGGACCCGGCCGAGCAGCTCGATGCCGGTCATGCCCGGCATCCGCTGGTCGGCGAGGACGAGGGCGAGTGGCTGGTCGCGCAGGACGAGCCGGCGCACCACCTCGACCGCCTCGGCGCCGGAGGTCGCGCGCACGACGCGGTGCTCCGCGCCGTAGCGGGACCGCAGGTCGCGTGCCACCACCTCGGACACGTGAGGGTCGTCGTCGACGGTGAGGATGACCGGCCTGCCCACCGCCTCAGCGTAGGAGCACGCGGGCCCGTGCGGGCCCGAGTGGGCGCATCCCGCTCACGCTCGGGCGGGCGTCAGGCGCTCTCGGCCTCCTCGACGTCCGAGATGTCGCTGGTGCCCGACGTGTCGCCCTCCACGAGGGCGATCAACGACTCGAGCTCGGTGCGCAGGAACTCCGGGTCGTCGGGCACGTTCGTCAGGATGAAGTGCCGTCGCAGGCTGTGCGCGACGCAGAGTCCGACGCCGAGGCGGGAGCGGCCGTGGCGCTCGCGCCACGCGCGCTCGAGCTCCGGGCCGCCGTTCCAGTCGACAGGGGCGTGGAGCCAGCCCTGCACGTCGACGATGTCGCCGTCGGGGCCGTGCCGTCGGTTCTTCGGAGGGTCGAACCCCTCCAGGATGATCCGCTCGTCCATGTTTCGACGGTACTCCTCGGGCTCGGCACGCAGAACGGTTCTGTGACGGGCGAGCCGGGATCGGCACGAGACTCGCAGCCCGCTCGCAGCGGGAGCCCACGGACGGTTCTCGGGACGTCGCTCGCAGAGGGTGGCCCGCCCTGGCGCGCGGGGGTCGGGGTGCGAGGATGGCCGGCGTGAGCGCCGTCCCGTCCCCCGCCGCAGAGCTGCCCGTCACGCACGTCACCCGCGTCGCCGTCACCACCGTGTGGTCCGACCCGCAGAGCCCGCGGCCGGTCGACGCGCCCGTCGTCGCCGACGAGCCGGACGCCGCGGCCTGGCT
>JAEXXY010000217.1 GCA_023451855.1 Actinomycetes bacterium | reverse complement strand
GGCCGCCCTGGACCGCGGCGGCACCGTGGCGCTGGCGGGCATCCACGTGACCCAGGTTCCACCGCTCGACTACCAGGCACACCTCTTCCACGAGAAGGGGCTCACCTCCGTGACCGCGAACACCCGGGCGGACGGCGAGGAGCTGCTGCGCCTGGCCACCGCGCTGTCGGTGCGCGCCGACGTCGTCGGCTACCCCTTCGAGCAGGCCGACCGCGCCCTGGACGACCTCTCGGCAGGCCGGTTCGCCGGCGTCGCCGTGCTCGACCTCCGTGCCTCCTGAGAACCCGTCCGACGCCGGTGGTGCGTCGGGCCCGGAAGATCGCAACAACGCGGACACCTGCCGCCGACGGGAGCCTATGCTCGAAGCATGGGTTCGGACGCCGAGCCCGATCGTCGCCTGCGGCGAGGGGCTGAGGGCAGGCCAGTACCCGTCGACGACCTCATGGAGGAGCTCCGGTCGAGGGCCGACGCGGCACAGCGCTCGCATGCACAGTTCCGGGGCCTCTTGGACGCCGTGACCGCCATCAGCGAGGACCTCGAGCTCGCCGAGGTGCTGCAGCGGATCGTGCGGTCGGCCTGCGCGCTCGTCAACGCGCGGTACGGGGCCCTGGGGGTCCTGGGTCCCGACGGCGAGCACCTCATGCAGTTCATCACGCACGGCGTCACCGCCGAGCAGCGCGCCCGGATCGGCGAGCCCCCGTCCGGGCACGGCATCCTCGGGCTGCTGATCCGCGACCCGAGACCCCAGCGGCTGACCGACATCTCGGCGCACCCCGACTCCCAGGGCTTCCCGCCCGGTCATCCCTCGATGACCAGCTTCCTCGGCGCGCCGATCCGCATCCGCGACGAGGTCTTCGGCAACCTCTACCTCGCCGAACGGCAGGGACAGGAGCAGTTCTCCGAGTCCGACGAGGCCATGCTCGTGGCCCTCGCGGGCGCTGCCGGCTTCGCCATCGACAACGCCCGCCTCTACGCCCGCAGCCAGCAGCAGCGGCAGTGGGCAGAGTCGGTCAACGAGCTGACCCAGAGCCTGCTCGAGGGCCATGACGAGGATGCTGCGCTGACGATGGTGGCGAAGGACGCGTGCCGGCTCACCGAGGCCCGGCTGGGCCTGGTCGCCCTGCGCGACGAGGGCACCGCGACAGTGCGGGTGCGCGCCCTGTACGAGGCGGAGCCCACCGAGCGCGCGGTGCCGTGGCGGTCCTGGCCCGCTCTGGAGACGGAGGAGGACTGGCCGGCGGTCGTGGGCGCGGACCAGGTGCTGCCCAGGCAGGTCCCGGCCCAGCCGCTGCTCTCGACCCTGCTGCGGTTGGCCGGCGTCGACCACGACGTCCCTGCGGCGTTCGTGACGATCTCCACGGGCCAGCGTGCCATCGGCCACCTGCTCGTCCACTGGCGCGCGGGCGAGGACGACGCCCCGGAGCGGGCCCTGTCGATGCTGACGCTCTTCGCACGACAGGCGGCGCTCGGCCTCGTCGCGGCGCGTGCGCAGGAGGACCGCCAGCACCTCGCCATGCTCGAGGAACGCGACCGGATCGCCCGCGACATGCACGACCACGTCATCCAGCGCCTCTTCGCCACCGGCCTGTCCCTGCAGGCGGCGGCCCGGCTCGCGATGCACCCCGTGGTGAGGTCCCGGCTCGACGAGGCCGTCACGAGCCTCGACGAGGCCATCAAGGTGATCCGCTCGACCATCTTCGAGCTGCACACGGTCGCCCCCGGCGGCAGCCTCGTGGACCAGCTCGAGACCGTCGTGACCTCCTGGTTCCCGACGCTCGGCTTCCTGCCCTCCCTCGAGGTACGGGGCGAGCCGCACGAGGACGACGAGGGCCTGTCGGCCGACGTCCTCGCCGTCGTCCGCGAGTCGTTGGCCAACGTGTCGCGTCACGCGGAGGCAAGCACGGCGACGGTGCTGGTGTCCTTCGGGGACGTCCTCACGGTCGAGGTGACCGACGACGGCGTGGGCATGACCTCGACCGAACGCCGCAGCGGGCTCGCCAACCTCGAGCACCGGGCGGCCGCGCGGTGGGGCGAGCTGGCCATCGAGGGGGTCGAGCCGAGCGGGACGCGGGTGCGCTGGACGGTCCCGCTCCGACCCCCGGTGGCCGTGGGCCGCGGCGCGGTGCGTCGAGGTCCGCGCGGGTGAGGCGTCGGCCGGCGGGACTGCCCGGCAAACGAGGCGGCGACGAGGCGTCGACGACACGAGAGGTGAGAGCCGTGACCATCAGAGTCTTCCTCCTGGACGACCACGAGATCGTGCGACGCGGCCTGCGCGACCTGCTCGAGGCGAACCCGGGGTTCGAGGTCGTGGGCGAGTCCGGGCTCGCGGCCGAGGCCGCCCGACGGATCCCGGCCCTGCGCCCCGACGTGGCCGTCTTCGACGTCCGGCTCCCCGACGGTTCCGGCATCGAGGCCTGCCGTCAGGTCCGGTCCGTGGACCCGACGATCGCCTGCCTCATCCTCACGTCCTACGACGACGACGACGCGATGGCGGCCGCGGTGCTCGCCGGCGCCTCCGGGTTCCTGCTCAAGGACGTCCGTGGCAACGGGCTCGTCGAGGCGGTCGAGCGGGTGGCGGGCGGGGAGAACCTGCTCGACACCGCTCGGGCCCATCGGCTGCGCGCCAGGTGGGCCGACGGGCAGGAGAAGGACCCACGACTGCGCTCCCTCACACCGCAGGAGCGACGGGTGCTGGACCACGTCGCGGCCGGGGAGACCAACCGTCAGATCGGCGAGGCGATGTCGCTGGCCGAGAAGACCGTCAAGAACTACGTCACCTCGGTGCTGGCCAAGCTCGGCATGGAGCGGCGCACCCAGGCCGCCGTCTACGTCGCCGTCCACCAGTCGTCCGACTCGACGCCGGACGGGCGGGGGCCGTGACGCCGTGACGACCTGCTGACCTGACGCCGGGGCGACCCGACGCTCCCCCGGCTGCACCCACGGGTCCCACCGACCGATCGAGGGACCTTCGGCCCGACCGGATCCGCACCCTGCCTCCGACAGTGGAGCCAGCGCCGTGACGAGGTGCCCGGCGCCCACACCGGAGCCGTCGAGGAGGACCCGATGAACGCGGAGATGTCGACGCCGCCGCGCAGGTCGCGGATCGTCGTCGGCTACGACGGCTCCGCGGGCGCGGCGGCAGCCCTCGAGTGGGCGGCCAGTGCCGCAGCCGACCGTCGGTGCCACCTGGAGGTCGTCACGGCCCTGCCGCTGCACGACGCGTGGGCGGTGCCGATCGGGCTGGCCCTCGCGGTGGTGCCTTCCCGTCCGCACCACCTGCCCGAGGCCCGCGTCGAGGACGCGAGGCAGCTGGCCGCGAAGTTCCTCCCGGACGCCGCGGTGACGCTGACCGAGATCGCCGGCGCCCCCGCGTCGACCCTGATCCACGCCTCCGAGCAAGCGCGGCTGGTCGTCGTCGGCAACCGCGGGCACGGGGCGTTCGGGTCGGCGGTCCTGGGCTCGGTGTCCGCGTCGGTGGCCCGGCACGCCTATTGTCCCGTGACCGTGGTGCGGGGGGCCGTCGACGAACCGGACCGGCGCCGCCCGGTCATCGTCGGCGTGGATTACCTGCAGCCGTGCGGCGCCGCCGTGCGTTTCGCGGCGGACCAGGCGGCCAGGTGGGGCGTCCCGCTGCGCATCGTCTCGGCGTGGGCCCTGCTCAACCAGGGGGCCGCCGGGCTCGCGCACCAGCCGCCGGCCGAGATCAGCGAATGGGCCCGGACGCGGTTCGGGATGGCTCAGGGCGCGGCTCTCGACGCTGCCGGACTGGCCAAGCAGGTCGCCCACGACCTCGTGGTCGAGCTCGTCACCCCCGAGACCCCCGCCGCACCGACCCTGGAGGAGGACTCCCGACGCTCGGCGCTCCTCGTCCTGGGGTCGCGGCGGCTGGGTCCGCTCGAGCGCATGGTGCTCGGCTCGGTGAGCCGCGCCGTGCTCAACCACGCGTCCTGCCCCGTGACCGTCGTCCCGAGCACCGCCGTCCCGCAGTCGGTGCGCAGCTGAGGCCCTCGCAGGGTGACGGGTCCGGGGCTATCGTGCCCGCATGGACCTGTACGAGGTCATGCGCACCACGGCCGCCGTCCGCGACTTCACCGACGACCCGCTGCCCGACGCCGTGCTCGAGAAGATCCTCGAGAACGCGAGGTTCGCCCCGAGTGGCGGCAACCGCCAGGGCGCGCAGATCGTCGTGGTCCGCGATCCCGCCGTCCGTGAGCGGCTGGTGGAGATCACCGAGCCGGGAGCCCGGCGCTACCACGCCCAGCGGGCCGCCGGTGAAGGCCCGTGGAGCGCCTGGACCCCGAGCTCGGTCACCGAGGAGCAGGTCGCGCAGACCGTCGTCCCGGGATGGGTCACCGAGCCGTTGCGCCGCGCCGCCGTGGTGCTCGTCGTCTGCGTCGACCTGCGGGCGGTGGCAGCGCTGGACCAGGACCTCGACCGCGTCGGCGTCGTCGCGGGCGCGTCGGTCTATCCCCTGGTGTGGAACATCCTGCTCGCCGCCCGCAACGAGGGGTTCGGGGGCACGATCACGACGATGGCCGTCGCCGAGGAGCCTGCCCTCAAGCAGCTGCTCGGCATCCCGGAGCCCTTCGCCGTCGCCGCGGTCGTCCCCCTCGGCAAGCCGGTGCGGCAGCTGACGCGGCTGCGCCGGGTGGCCGTGGCCGACATGACCCACCGCGAGCACTGGAGCGGCGGCCCCCTGCAGGGCTAGCCTGAGTTGAACCTGCAACCACCTGTTGTGAGGCCCGTATGACCGAGATCGACCTCGCCGCCGTCGACGCCGAGCGCGAGCGCATCCGCGACACCTACCTCCAGCCCGCCGAGCACCGCCCGGTCTCGAGCGCGCGAGGTCTGCACCACTTCGCCATCGTCGCCCACGACGTCGAGGAGACGATCCGGTTCTACCAGGGCATCCTGGGGTTCCCGCTGACGGAGATCTTCGAGAACCGCGACTACAAGGGCTCGAACCACTTCTTCTTCGACATCGGCAACGGCAACCTGCTGGCGTTCTTCGACTTCCCGGGGCTCGACCTCGGACCGTACGCGGAGGTGCTCGGAGGCCTGCACCACCTCGCCATCTCGGTCGAGCCGCAGACCTGGGAGCGGATGCGGGGCCGGCTCGACGACGCGGGCGTCGAGTACCTCCAGGAGAGCGGCACGTCGATCTACTTCCGCGACCCCAACGGCGCCCGGATCGAGCTGATCGCCGACCCGCTCGGCGAGATGTACGGCACCTCGGTCCTCTGACCCGACGCAGTCATCACGTCCGTCATCACGTCCCCGGTCGGGCTTCGTGGCGGAAGCGCTGGTCACCGGCGTGCCACGAAGCCCGGACGCGGCACCCCGCGACCGAGGCGATCGGTCGCGGGGTGCCGGCGGGGCGGCGCAGCGGGAGGGAGCAGGCCGCGTCGTCCCGTGTCTCCAGACGCCGGCATGGAGACAGGTGGGTGAACCGGGTCCGCTCAGAGTCCGAGCAGGCGGTTCAGGAGGGCGGCGAGGCCGTTGATGCCGTTGCCGTCGAGCAGCCCGGCGACCGCGCAGAGCAGGTTGCCGAGCAGGTTGCCGGCACCGGTCTGGCCGGTGATGTTGAGGACGACCTGGTTGAGGTCGACGTTGAGGCCGAGCAGGTCGAGGTGAAGGGGCCCGAGGACGAGGTTGAGGATGTCGCACGAGCCGGCGGTCGTCGCGTTCTGGACCGTCGTCGTGACCGTCTGCGACACGGGGACCGCCGTGCCGTCGAGCCTGGTGAGGGTGCCGGTCACCAGCCCGGTGACGGCCAACACGCCGTTCTGGTTGCTGAAGCCGGTCGGCGTGAACGAGCCGGTGAAGGTGCCGACGCCCGAGACGACCTGGTTGATCACGGCGGACGCCGTGGCCCTCGGGGTCGCGGCGGCGGGTGCCACCGGTGCTGCAGGTGCCGCGGACGGTGCGGCGGACGGTGCGGCGGAGGCTGCGGCAGCGGGCACGAGCCCCAGCGCGGCCGTCGTCGCGAGGGCGGCGCCGCTGGCGTACAGCTTGGAGGCGAACTTCATGGGCGTTTCTCCTAGTTCGTGCGGGGAGGCCGGTGGGCCGTCGGTCACCACTGACGATGCCGAGGCCCGCCCGGCATGACGCGAGCTCGTGGACGGGGACGGTGCCGGTTCGGGCCGGTCGGACCGGTACTCCCGCTCGGATGCGCGGCGGGGCGCCCGAGCGGGACACCGGGTGTGCCGGCTGCCGGCGACGTCTCCGCGTCATGCACCGGCACCCAAGGCGTCCGGTGGGCAAGGTCAGCGTCCGGATGCGGCCCGGTGCGTCATCTCGTACGCGGCGAGCAGCTCGAGAAGCAGCTCGCCGGAGGTGGCGTGAAGGTCCACGACCTCGTCCGGTCGGGCGTCGGCCAGCACCTCGCCGGTGACCTCCTGGTGGATCCGGCACACGTCGAGCAGGGCGACGCCGTCGGCGAAGGCGGCACGGCCCAGGTCGTAGGCCTCGGCCCGCACCTCCTCGGACCGCTGGGGCAGGAACCGCAGCAGCAGCGGGCGGTAGTTGCGCGCGAAGCGGTCCAGCTCGTCGGGGTCCCCCGGCTGCGGCGTCACCGTCGTTCCTCGGGGTCGGCGTCCCGGGGCGTGACGGACGGTGCGGGCTGCACGAGCGTCGCCAGCAGCAGCAGGCCCTCCTCGAGGTCGAGCGCCGTCGGCACGTGACCGGGCCCGAGGCCGAGCCGCACCATGGTGAAGGCCACCTCGGGCTGGATCCCCACGATCACCGTGTGGGCTCCACGCAGCCGCGCCATCTCGGCGATCCGGCGCAGCGTGAGGGCGGCGAACGAGTCGATGACATCGAGTGCGGCCACGTCGATGAGGACTCCACGGGACCGGTGCTCGCCGATGCGGTCGACGAGGTCTCGCTCGAAGCGCGCGAGCTGCGAGTCGTCGAGGGCGGTGTGGATCGATGCGATCAGGGTGTGACCCTGACGCATGATCGACACGAGAGCGGGGCCGCCGTTCACGAGCTGGTGCCGACCTCCTTCCGGATCACGCTGAAGCCGAGCAGTCGCTCCGCCTCCTCGAGACCCCCCTGCAGGTCACCGATGGTGTTCATCTTGCTGAGGTCCACCCCGATGGTCACGAGGGTCTGGGCGATCTTCGGTGACAGTCCCGTGATGATGACGCTCGCACCCATGAGGCGTGACGCGTCGACCGTCTGCACGAGGTGGTTGGCGACCGCCTGGTCGACGTCGGGAGAACCGGTGATGTCGATGACGACGACCTTGGCGCGGTGCTTGCGGATGCCGGTGAGCAGCTGCTCGGTGAGCTGTCGGGCGCGCTCGCTGTCGAGCACGCCGATGATCGGCAGGATCAGCAGCCGCTCGCGCACCGGCAGCACCGGCGTGGACAGCTCGCGGATCGAGTCCTGCTGCTGGCGGATGACGCGTTCGCGTTCGTCGACGAAGCTCACGGCGACGGTGTTGGCGATGCGGTTCGCCGCCGGTTCGTAGGCGTCGAGGACCTCGTTGAGCAGCGCGAAGTCGCGCTGGTACTTCTCGAACAGCGAGCGCGCCAGGACGTCGCGCAGCAGCAGCACGATGCCGACGACCTCGTGGGTCTCGACGCCGCGCGGGATGATGCGCTCGGACAGGTCACGGGCGTAGTGCTGCAGCGCCTCGACGCTGCCGGTCTCGAGCACCTCGACGTAGTTGTCGTAGACGGAGGTCGTCTCTGCCGCCATCTCCTGCGGCGTCATGGCATTGAGCAGATGGGCCTGGTGGATGCGTTCGGCCCACTCCTCCCGCAGACGCGTGCGGTGCTCGCGCAGGTGCGCGACGAGCTGCGACAGCAGGTGCTCGCCCGCGCCGCTCTCCTCGCGGCCGTCGCTGGTGTGCTGGTCCTCCATGGTCAGGTCCTCTCCCATTTGGTCATCGTCACCGTCGTGCCGTGCCCGTGCCCGGTCCCGCTGAGCACGGCGAAGTCGTCCATGAGACGCCGGACGCCCGGAAGGCCGAGCCCCAGGCCGCCGTACGTGCTGAACCCGTCGCTCATCGCCTGGTCGACGTCCGCGATGCCGGGCCCACCGTCGCGGGCGGTCACCCGGAGTCCGCGCCGGTCCTGCTCGACCTGCTCGACCAGCTCGACGACGACCTCACCCCTGCCGGCGAACCGCACGATGTTGCGGCACACCTCCGAGACGGACGTCGCGATGAGCGTCAGCTCCGTGGCCCCGAAGGCGAGCCGCGAGGCGAGCTCCCGAGCGGCCCCGCGCGCCCGGACGATGTCGGCGTCCCGTTCGATCGCGATGCGCACCGTGTCGGCGTCGCGGCCCTGACCCCGTTCCAGGAGCGGCTCGCTCAGGCGCGCGCACAGCTCGCACTCGAGCAGGTGCTGGGCCACGCCGACCTCGCGTTGCCGACGGTGGTCCCCACCGCTCAGCGCGAGCAGGACCGGCCGGCACCGGTCCGTCACGGTCGTCGCGTCCTCCAGCTCGAGCAGGTACTCCACGCGCAACCGGGCCCTGACCCGGTTGAGCCGGGCGCCGACCGCCCCCGCGGTGCTCCCAGCTGTCTCGGCGATGGCCCGGGTGGTCGCGCCCTCGACCTCGTGGTCGAGCAGCAGCTGCCGCTCCTGCTCGCTGAGGTGGGCCAGCGCGCGGGTCATCGCGCCGGTGTCCTCGCCGCTCAGCAGGTGGTCCTCGGGCAGCTCGGGCGCGCTGAGGTCCACGACGCGGTGCTGGTTGCGACGCCGGCGGTCCTCCTCGCGCCACAGGCTCGCGACGACGTTGCGTGCCGTCGCGATGGCGTACGGCTGCAGCATGCCGGGCTCGATCGTGTCGGCGGCGGCCAGGACGCGGGTCAGGGTCTCCTGGACGAGATCCTCTGCCGCCGGGTGCGACCCGAGGCGGGCTCCCACGATGCGCCGCACGACGGGGATGAGGTCTGCGACGTCCTGCGCCGCAGGACCGATCCCCTCGCCGTCGCGGCCGGGTGCGCCCACGTCGTGGAAGTACCCATCCCCAGCGAAACTGCCACGTCGGGCCGGCGGGCGGCGCGGCGTCCACCTGGCTGCGGGGGTTGATCCGACCGGTGGCCGGGTTCATGCTGGTGAGGCGCGCGGCACGACGGATGCTGCTCGAGGAGGCCGTGATGAAACCATCGCCTCACGCGTCCGGGCCCGACCCGCCGCCTGTTGCGTCGCCGGCCCACGTGCGCAGGGTGCACCGCCGGTCCCGGCGGCCCGCCGCCCGGAACCCAGTCCCCCGGCGACGACGACCGAGGACGGTCCTCGTGGTGCTGGCGCTCGTTCCTGCGGCGCTGGCCACCGCCGCCTGCCAGAGCCAGCCCGACAGCACCCAGACCCGCATCGACACCCCACCACTCGGCAACAGCGTCAACGCCCAGATCGGCGACATCCGCCTGCTCGCGACGCGCATCGACGCCCCGGAGGAGCGCAAGGTGCTGGCCGCGACGAGCACCGGGCTGTTCACGACGCTCGCCAACGACGGGAGCCAGGCCGACACGCTCGTGGCCGTGTCGACGAGCTACGCCACGCGCACCATCCTGCGCGACGGCACCGACGGCCCCGAGCGCCCCGTGAACGTGCCGGTCCCTGCGCACGGCGTCGTCTCGCTGCAGTACCCGGGGCAGACGCACATCGAGCTCGTCGACCTCAAGGTGGACGTTCGTGCCGGGCGGCTGCTGCCCGTGCAGTTCCGCTTCTCGAGGTCCGGCACCGCCACCGTCAATGTCTTCGTCGACGGGTTCGGGCTGCCGACGGTGTCACCGGTCACGCCCTCCGGCAGCTGACGACGCGCGGTCGCTCCCGGTGGGGGTGACCAGCGTCCGGCACCCGTCGGTGTCGACTCGAGGGCGTCGACTCGAGTCGTGACGACGCCGACGGGGTACGTGACCCCTGACGACGGACGCCACGGCGCCGATCAGGTCGTCAGTCGCCTTCTGCCACAACGTCGGACGCATGGGCTGCATCTGGTCGACTCGGACCCGTCGGCTCTGCGCCGCACTCGAGGAGGATGGTCGCCCATGCACCCCACCGCCATCGGTTGGCTCGATCCTGCAACGCTCCTGGGCCGATTCGGCGGCGCCTTCCTGTGGGTCAGCGTCGTCTTCGTCTTCATCGAGTGCGGGTTGCTGTTTCCCTTCCTGCCGGGCGACTCCCTGCTCTTCGCCATCGGTCTGTTCGTCTCGAACGGCAGACTGCACCTGCCGCTGGCCCTCGTGCTGCCCGTGCTGTTCCTTGCCGCCATCGGCGGGAACGCCGTCGGGTACGAGATCGGCCGGGCGGCGGGGCCGAGCCTGTACCGGCGCGACGGCCGGTTCCTGCGTCGCGAGCACCTCGACCGCTCGCACGACTTCTTCGATCGGCACGGCAGCAAGGCGTTGGTCCTCGGCCGGTTCGTGCCGATCGTCCGCACCTTCGTCACCGTCGTCGCGGGGGCGAGCCAGATGAGCCGTCGCCACTTCCTGACGTGGTCGGCGGTGGGTGCCGCGATCTGGGTGTGCCTGCTGACCCTGTTGGGCTACTTCCTCGGTCGGGCCGTCCCCGGGCTGCAGGACCGCATCGACCTGCTCGTCGTGGGACTCGTCGTTCTCTCCCTCGTACCCGTGGTCATCGAATGGCTGCGGCACCGTCGACGCTGACGCCTGGGTCCGAACCTGCGCGCCTGCGGCCTCAGGTCTGAGCGACCGTCTTCCGCGCTCGTCGAGACGACTTCCTGGCCTTCTTCTTCGCCTTGTTGCCCACGTCCTCGGCGTCCTGCACGGTGCGCCCGATTAGCTTCCCGGCCTCCTGAGCAGGATGGCGAACTGCCCGAGGCAGCGCGATCGCCGAGGCCAGGGAGAACAGGCGCCGGGCGAGCATCAGGACCGGGATGCCGAGCGGGAGCAGGATGACGGTGACGCTGAGGAGCACCCCCACGAGCCCCAGCACGCCGGCCAACAGCCAGATCACACCCGCGGCAAGCCATCGCAACGGTTTCATGGTTCTCCTTCCACACACGGGCTCACAGGAGCGATCCCAGAGGCCCCAGGTCGATGTTGAGATCCTCTGCCGTCAGCCCGTACCGGTCACGGATCTCGGTCATGGCCTCATCGAGGTGCATGAGGCCCAGGCCGAGGCCCTCCACCTGTTCGTCGCTCAGGTCGCCCTCGTCGACGCGACGCAGCGCCTGACGCTCCATGAGCTGGCGCAGCAGCTCGATGACGGTCAGGACGAGAGCCACGAGGTCGCGCTCGATCGACTCCGGGTCGGAGTCGATCCGAAGGGGCCCCACCAGCGCGCCATCCGTCACGTCGGGTCACCGGACGTCGCGCGGACCGAGCTGATGAGGGCGAGCAGGCGCACCTGGACGAGGTCGACCCCCGCCAGCGAGACCACCACGTCGCCCGAGAGCATGACGCCGGTGCCGAGCAGCCGGTCGAGGAGGTCGACCAGGGCAACCTGTCGGACGGGCGCGTTCGAGGTGCGCTCGAGCTCGGCGCTCATGCGTCCTCCAGGCTGACGAAGGAGTACGCGGGCCACGGGCCCTCGACCTCGATGGTCGCGGACGGATGGGCTCGGCCCACGGCCGTCACACCGTCCCGGAAGGACGAGGCGGCATCCGTGTCGACGAGGTACGCACCGTTGAGGATCATGACGCCTCGGCGTCCTGACAGGCGCGGGTCCTGCAGCGCCAGGCGGCGGCCGTCCACGGCCCGCGCAGAGAGCTCGGCGTGGACGCGGTCAGCCACCAGCCGGCCCGCGGCCAGGTCCTGCTCCCGAGCCGTGCTCTCCAGCTTGCGCCGTCGAAGGTAGTCCGCGCCCGCGCCGACCGTCGGCCCGGCCGCTCGCGCGGGTTGGTCGGCGAGCCCGGCACCATCGGGTCGGTCCGTGGCGCCCGTGGCGCGACCGGAGTCCGTGTACGCCTTCACGGACCACTCCTGGCGGTTGGCGACGTGGTCCAGCGTCCGCATCAGCGGACCGCGCCACTCGTCCAGCCTCGCGCGGACGCCGTCGTCGTCCAGACAGATGGTCGCCAGCCGCAACGGGGCGGTGGGCGCGGAGGCGGAGGCCGCGAACACCACGGCATCATGGGTGCGGGCGACGTCCTCGAGCCACCGCAGGTCCTCCAGGTGCTCGCGCATCCCCTCGTCGCCGAACTCGTCGAGGTCGACATCGCTGACGACCGCCGCCAGCCCCGAGTGCTCCACGACGCGCACCCGCCGTTCCCGGAGGCCGCGGACCTCGTCCAGGTCGACGTCGGCCAGCCCTCGGCAGACCGCGTAGAGGTAGGAACCCACCTCACCCATCGCCCGCCTCCAACGCCTTGATCCGGTCCCTCAGCTGCTGGTT
The DNA here is from genome assembly GCA_023451855.1 of Actinomycetes bacterium. Taxonomy (GTDB): domain Bacteria; phylum Actinomycetota; class Actinomycetes; order Actinomycetales; family Dermatophilaceae; genus Monashia. The sequence continues at coordinate 11,139 of JAEXXY010000217.1, read as the reverse complement.
CTCCTCGGTCAGGCGGTTCTCCGCCGAGCTGAGCAGCGGGTCGTGCTCCCACCAGTCGATGCCCATCTCCCGCGCCTTGTCGACCGAGGCGACGAGCAGGCGGATCCGGATCGTGAGCAGCTCGATCTGCAGCAGCTCGACACGGATGTCGCCGGCGATGATGATCCCCTTGTCGAGCACCCGCTCGAGGATGTCCGCCAGGTTGGCCGGTTGGGGGCGGGCTCCACTGCCGTACACGGCGGAAGAGCGAGTGGGGGCAGGGCGGTTCGGTGACTCACTCATGACTCACCCCTCGTTCGGCTTGCCGCGGACGTAGCGGCGCAGCCGGCGGTAGCCCACCAGCTGGGCCTCCTTGTCGACGTCGACCTCGTAGAGCGCGAGGACGTCCGTGGTGTCCGGGATCCGACGCGCCTCGAGCACCTCCACCTGCACGGTCCAGCCGTCCTCCGTCCTGGCCAGCCCGGTCACCCCTTCACTCGCGCGACCGGTCAGCTCGAGCAGCTGCTGAGCGGCGCGACCGGCAACCGCGGCGGGAGTAGGCTCCCGCCGTGCCGGTTCGCTGGTGCCAGCACGCGCGTCGCTCTTCTCTCGGGCCGCCGTCTTGCTGGCGGCTGTCTTTCGCGCGGCCGTCTTGCGGGTGGCCGGTTCGCTCGTGGCCGTCTTGCGGGAAGCCGTCTTGCGGGTGGCCGGTTCGCTCGTGGCCGTCTTGCTGTCGGAAGTCCTGCGGGCTCGCGGCTGTTGGGTGGCCATGGGATCAGAGCTCCGACTGGCCGGCTCGGGCGTGGTGAACCAGCCGCTGCATCAGCTCGTCCTCCACGGCGTCGGCCTCGTCGTCGGTGAGGCTGCCCTCTTGCCGCAGACGGTCGACCTCTTCCAGCTGGGCGCGGATGACCTCCGGGTCCGTGAGCTCCTGCTCTGCCTGTGCCATCAGCTGCTCGGCAATCCAGATCGTCCCTTGCACGGGCGCCAGCGGAAGACCGAGGACAGCGCTGAGAAGGCCCATCAGTACCCCCAGGCCACGAAGTCGTAGGGGGCCGACGGACCGACGAGCGCCACCCTGGCTCGGGCGGACATCTCAGCAGCCACGGACTCGGCCGTCTCTTCGAAGCCGTCCACGTGGTCGTGCTCGACCAGGAACGCTGCCCGGACCAGGTGGTCCAGGCCGGCTCCGCCGAGGACGCTGACGGCGACCGCGTGTGGCGCCAGGGCGTCGAGGACCAGTTGCCCGTCGGAGTCCCGCTTGGACTCCAGGGCATCCGCGACGAGCTCACCCAGACGTACCCGGTCGCCGTAGCTGGCGTGCTCCGGCTGCCCGCGCGTGGCCTCACGCAGCTCGGCGATCTCGGGGTTCTCCCCGACCACCTCTGTCAGCACGGCCTCCTCGTCGTAGCGCGCGCGCAGCGTGAACTGCGACCTGCCTCGGAGGTCGTCGACCACGTCCACGAGCTGGTCGTGCTCGGCCACCAACATGTCCTGCACGTCGGAGTCATCGTCGAAGACCGCCCCGAACCGCACCGGGATCACCGTGCCACCGTGGCGGACCAGACCTTCGACCACCTCGCTGTGGGCGAGCACGTCCCCTCGACGCCCCAGCGGCGCATCCTCAGGGACGGGTCCGACGACCGCGGCCAGACCGCGGTGACTCACCGCGTGGATCGGCACGTCGCCGATACCCCGCATCCCCTCCGGCAGCCTCGAGTCGGCCTCCACGACGGCGTACAGGTAGCTGGACAAACCCGGCTCACCTCTCCGGGGCACGACGGCGACGAGGCGGTGCCTGCCGCGACGGGCGTCGCTCGTCGTCGTCATCGTCGTCCTTGAGGCTGCTGATGGCCTTCTTGGCACCCTGGAGTACGCCGGCGGTCTTGCCCCGGGCGCCACTCTGCTGCATGTCCTCGATGACCTGGGGCAGGTCCTTGCCGCCCTTCTCGTACAGGTCGAGGCGGTTGGTCGCTTCGGCGAACCGCAGGTACGTGTCCACGCTGGCGATGACGATTCGTGCATCGATGGTCAACAGCTCGATGCCGACGAGTGAGACACGTACGTAGGCGTCGACGACCAGCCCCTTGTCGAGGATCACCTCGACGACGTCGGCCAGCCCGCTCGGCGCCGGCCGCTCCAGATAGCCACCGCCACGCCGCTGAGTCGCTGACACGGTCATTTCACGTCACCTTTCGCTCGGAGGGGTGTCCCGTCACCGGGACCGGCTGCGCGTGCGGCGCGGGGCGCGTTCTTCCGCCTCGTCATCTGCGGCCTCCTCGTCGGGCTCCTCGTCGTACTCGTCCTCGGGCTCCTCGTCCTCGTACTCGTCTGACTCCTCGTCGTCCTCGTACTCGTCCTCGGGCTCGTCCTCGTACTCGTCCTCGGGCTCCTCGTCACCCTCGTCGTCCTCGTACTCGTCCTCGGGTTCCTCGTCGCCCTCTTCGTCCTCGTCGTATTCGTCCTCGGGCTCCTCGCCTTCCGGCTCCTCGTCACCCTCGTCGTCCTCGTACTCGTCCTCGGGCTCCTCTTCGCCCTCGTCGCCCTCGTCGTACTCGTCGTCGTACTCGTCCTCGGGCTCCTCTTCGCCTTCCGGCTCCTCGTCGCCCTCGTCGTACTCGTCGTCGTACTCGTCGTCGTACTCGTCCTCGGGCTCCTCGCCGCCCTCGTCCTCGTCCTCGTACTCGTCGACGTCGCCGTCGTCCTGCTCTTCCTCCTCCACGACCTCGTCGTGGGTGCGTTCCACCTTCTTGTCGTGGATGACGCCGCGCCAGCCCTCCACCTCATCCGGGTGCTGGGCGACGTTCATCATCACGTGGCGGCGGAAGTGCTTGAGCTCCAACCGTGCCCGACGACCTTGGGCACGCCAGATGTTTCCGGTGCGCTCGAAGAGCCCCTGTGGGTAGTACTCGAGCACGACGAGGATCCTCGTGAGGTTGGGGGCGAGCTCGTGGAAGGTCACCGTTCCGTCCACGTGCCCCTTCTGGCCCTGGGACCGCCAGATGATCCGGTCGTTCGGCACCTGCTCGAGGATGGTCGACTCCCACTCGCGGTGCGACCAGAAGATCTGGGCCTTGAAGTCGACCTTCGTGTCGTCCTTCTGCTCGACGCCGTCGACCTTCTTCATGAAGTTCGAGTACTCCTGGAACTCGGTCCACGTGTTGTAGGCGACGTCGATCGGGACGCCGACATCGATGTCCTCGATGATGTTGGTGGACTTCGTGGCACGACCGCCGCCCTGTTTGGAGCCTCCACCCCCGAGGGCCTCCGTCGCCTTGTCCTTGAGACCGGACAGGCCGCCCTTCAGCGCCCCCATGACCGGCGAGTCCCCCTTGACCATCGCCTTGGCGCCTTCCTTCTTCGCCCTGCCGCTGATCCCGTCACCCGTGGCGAGCTCGGTCAGCTTGTCGGTCGCGTTGGTGACACGATCCCCGGCCGCCGTCACGGCGCGTCCGGCGAGAGCGGACATCGCGCCCTTGGCCTCGTCCTTGAGCCGGTCCATCGGGAGCTCGTCGAGGACGCTCTTGAGTACGCCCGTGGACGTCTTGGTGTCTGATCGGTCAGCCATCTCCGGTCACCTCCTGCTCGACGTGCCGGAGCGCTGTCCGGTTGCCTTCTTCGCTGCGGCCTTCTTTGCGGGCGGCGACGTCTTCTTCGTGGCCGAGCTCGCCGCCTTCTTGGCCGTCGCCTTCTTGGCCGTCGCCTTCTTGGCCGTCGTCTTCTTCGCAGGCGAGCTGGCGCCCTTCGCGGCGGTCTTGCGTGCCGATGACCCGGCCGAGGCCGTCTTCTTGGCCGCGGCCTTCGCCGTCCCCGTCTTCTTCGCCGGTGTCGACGTGCCGGTCTTCCGTGCGGCGCTACTCGTCGAGGACGACGCGTTGGCGGCCGTCCCCTTTGCTGCCGCCTGCGTCCGTCCGGCCGCGCGCGACGCCGAGCGCGAGCGCCCTCGCGAGGGTCCCCCGTCACTGTCCGACGTTCTTCCCGGGCTGGACTCCCGGCTGGACCGGCTCGTCCGGCGCCTCGGCGCCTGCTCACCGTCGGACCGACGGCCCCTGCGACTGCGTCGCCCGTCCGCCTGATCGTTCCGCTCGCCCTCGTCGGGGCTCTCGTCCTCGTCCGGCTGGTCGCCCTGCTCCCCCTCGTCGAGCTCGTCCGTCTCGTCCGTCTCGTCCGCCTCGTCGTCCTCGGGCATCTCCTCGTCGTAGGCGTCGTCCTGCTCCTGGTCCTGGTCCTGGTCCTCGTCCTGGTCCTTCCGACGCTTCACCCGCCCGAGCGTCGAACCGCCTGGCGCCTCCAGCAGGAGGGTGGTCCGGTCCTTGATGCGGTCGCTCAACCCGTTCATCTGCTTGGTGGCAGCGCTGACCGCCGCCGTACGCGCGGCCCCGAAGAGCTCACCTCGGATCTGCTCTGCCAGCTTTGCCAGCTCCGGGTTGTTCTCGACGAGCTGGGTCCCTTGCTCCACCAGGGAGCGGGTGTTCATCGGAATCTTCTTGCCGGCAAGCAGACCGCCGACCATGATGGCCAGCCGCATCTTCTTGCTCCGGCCGAGTAGGTAGCCGCTGGCTACGGCGGCCGCCACCTTTGCACCCGTGTTCATTGGGTTCTCCCTTCGGGCGATGCGGCGAACCGCATCTGTTCGTTCGAATGGGCAACCTGCGTCGCCTGCATCACACGGCTCCGCCGTCGTCACCCGCGACTGTTCAGCAGAGGCTCTGGAGGCGCGCCAGCATCGGGATGCTGGGGAAGTGCTCGCGTCGGACCTTGGCGAGGAGCACCTCGGCATAGATCGGAAGCTCTTCGGGCCGGATGATGGCCTCGATCATGTCCAGCATCGTCGTGGACGGATAAGGGTCGGCATTCACCAACTCCAACAGAGCGTCCAACAGTGCTTGGCGCAACCTGTCTTCGGAAGCCATGACACCTCCAGGGTCGGTCGGTGGCTACGTACCCAACGATCACTGCCTCATCACGCCGGATCCAAGGAACCTGCCAGCGAAATCCTCACAGCCACAAGGCAATTCATCCCGACATGGGTGCCTATGTCCGAATTCCCCAGCCCGCGCCGAACTCAAGCCATTGACCATGGTTCTCGAGCCTTACTGCGAGCAATTCGTCCATAACGGTTGTTCGTTGACGTTTCGGACATCGATGAGTACTGGGGACGTCCCCTTGGCCACACGTCGGCGTGCCCGACCGGCCGGATCCAAGCGTGCTGGTCAGGGGCTCTGGGAGGCAGTGTGTCCACCACCTCGCTCCCGAGCGCCGTCGGTAGCCTGACGGGATGAAGGTGATCAAGGTCGGCCTCGTGGCCGACCCGGGCTCGCCCACCCACATCGCGCGCCGGATGAGCGATCTCGAGGCGCCCGGTGGTGAGGATCGCGACACGTGGGACATCGAGGTCGTGAGCGAGCCCTTCACCATGGGATCCGAGGGTGTCGACACCGCGGTGGAGCGGCTGCAGGAGCAGGCTCGCCGGCACGAATGGGACCTCGTCGTCGGCTTGACCGAGCTTCCGCTTCGCGACGACGACGGCCGCTATCTGCTGATCGTGACCGATCCGCGGCGCCGGACGGCGGTGCTGTCCCTCCCCGCCCTCGGGGGGCTCCGCATGCAGGCCCGGACCCGTCGCGCCGTGCGCGCGCTGGTCAGCGGCATGGCCGATGCCACGTCCGAAGACGATCACCGGGTGCCGATTCCCGGCCGCCGCGGCCGCCGGCAGCTGCTCACCGGCATGGTCCTCGCCAACCGTCCGTGGCTCCTCGTGCCCGGGCTCAAGTCCGCGCTCGTCGCGGCGCTTGCGACCGGCGCCATCGCCACCATCGACTCGGACGTCTGGCAGCTGGCGCAGTCCTTGTCGTCGTGGCACCTGGTGGTCGCGACGATCTCCTCCGTCGCGCTCGTCGTCGGCTGGCTCACGATCGACGGGGAGCTGTGGGACCGCCCCAACGACAGCTCCGCCGAGGCGAAGGAGAGGTCCCGTCTCTACAACACCTCGACGCTGGTGACCCTGACCGCCGGGGTCCTGATCTGCTATCTCGCGCTCTACGTCGTGAACGTCCTCTGGGCGCTTTTCGTCATCGACCCGGCTGTGATGGGCGGTTCCGTCCACGCGTCACTCGGCTACCACGACCTCTTCGTGCTGGCCTGGTTCGTCGCCTCCGCGGCCACGATCGGCGGCGCTCTCGGATCCGGACTGGAGTCGGACGAGGCGATCCGAGCAGCCGCATACTCCAAGCGCGAGGAGCAGCGCCGCGAACGGCTCGCACGGGAACGGGACTGAGCGGCTGGTACGGACGAGCTCATCGAACGCGTGGTGTCCCGACCGCGCCCCGGGAGCTTTGGAGATCAGCGGGTGCCGATCAGATGCGAGCGAGGCAGCCTCTGATGTACGCGTCTGAGTTGCGTAGCTGGCTGGTCACCTTCTCCAGCGGCCAGCCGTGCGTTCCGTGGCACTTCAAGCTCGCGGCGCCCTCGTAGCCCACTCGCTTCAGGGTCGCGAGCGGGACAGCGTGGTCGATGGTGCCGTCCGGGCGTGGCAGTTGCTGCTCGCCGGGACCGAAGTTCAGTCCGTCGATGCCGTGCCGGTAGGCCCGATCGATGTCCCAGATGTAGTAGTAGAAGAGCCGCTTGCGCTCGGCGAGGAAGGTGATCGCCTCGCTGATGGTCTCCCCCATCACCCACAGGTGCGGGGGCGCCAGGCAGACGCCGAGGTTGGGGTGGTCGATGTCGGCGACCAGCCTCTTGATCTGGGCCAGGCTGTCGACGCCCTCGTCCCAGCGCTTGTCCTCGTTGGCCCCACTCTCGAAGTCGGAGCTGAACGGGACCGTCAGGTGGTTCTCCACCGCGATTCGCACGCCGGCCCGCGCTCCCGCCTCGATGAGGGGAGGCAGGAAGGAGGAGACGAACTCGGAGTAGTTCGCCTCGCAGTCGAAGATGACGGTGTCGATGCCGAGGTCACGCGCCAGCTCGATCCGCGCCAGCATCTCGTCCTGGGTCTTCCCGTACATCGTGAGCCCGCACGGCTTCATGCCGTACCGGTCCAGGATCGCCTTGATCTCGGTCGGGTCGTCGCCGGGGTTCACGTGGTGCGCAAGGGGCGACGCCGAGGACCACAGGTTGACCTCCGTGAAGCCGAGGTGGGCGAGCTCGCGCACCGACTCCTCGAGCGAGTAGTCGTGGAACGGGAGGATTTCGGCGGTGTAGCGGAACACGAGCAGTCCTCGGGAGTCAGGGGTGCGGGGCGGCCGATACCGGCGGAGCCAACCTAGCCGCGCCACTTTTGCTCGTCAAGCACAAAAGTGCGCCCGACTCGCGTAGAAGTGTGGAACGCGCTGTCAGTAGTCGACCAGCTCCGGATGCCCGGACGGCGAGCCGGAGTCGATCCACGCCTCGAGCTTCGGACGGGCGAACAGCTCATCGGTCACCATGGACCCGGCGCCCAGCAATCCGGCCCGGTTGGCCGTGCTGGAGCGCACGATCCGCAGCTCGCGGGTGGCCAGGGGCAGGGATCGCTGGTAGACCGTCTGGCGCATCCCGGAGATGAGCACGTCGGACGACGCCAGCCTTCCGCCCACCAGGATGATCGATGGGTTGAAGAAGTTCACGAGGCCGGCGAGGGTCTCGCCGATCAGCCGGCCCGCATGGCCGAGCAGTTCCACACACACCGGATCACCGTGCTCGACGCCCAGTACGACGTCGCTGGCCTCGAGGGTCGGCCGCCCATCCAGCAGCTGGGCGAGGAACTCGCTGCGATTCTCGCGGGCGGCCTGCGTGGCATCGCGCGCAATGGCCGCGCCGCCCGCCATCGCCTCGAGGCAACCCACGTTCCCGCAGCGGCACAGCGGCGGGTCTTCCGCGTGGACGGCGACGTGGCCGATGTCGCCGGCACAGCCCTGTGCCCCACGGTGGAGGCGGCCTCCGGAGATGAGCCCGGCACCGATCCCGGTCCCGACCTTGACAAAGAGGACATCGTCATCGCCTTGCGCCAGGCCAGCACGCAAGTCCCCGAGGGCCATCAGGTTTACCTCGTTGTCGACCCAGACGGGCACGTCATGTCGCGCCGAGAGGCGGTCACGGATGGGGTAGCCGTCCCACCCGGGCATGATCGGCGGTGCGATCGGACGGCCCGTCGCGAACTCCACCGGCCCCGGGACCCCGACGCCGATCCCCCAGAGCGGTCCGGCGCCGTGCGTGGTGGCCAACAGGTCGTCGAAGAGTTCCTCGACGCGCGTCAGGCAGGACTCGGGGCCGCTGACGATGTCCAGGGGCTCCTCCCGGTGCCCGAGGATCCTTCCCTGGAGGTCTACGAGGCCGGCGGCGACTCCGGTCGCCCCGAACTCGGCCACGAGGACACTGCCCGACGCCGCGCAGAACGAGAGCTGGCGCGGGGCCCGGCCGCCGGTCGAGGGGCCGAGCCGGCCCTCCTCGACCATGCCGAAGCCGATCAGCTCAGCGACCCGCTGCGTGACGACCGTCCTCCCGAGACCGGACACCCGGCCCAGCTCGGGGCGGGTGAGGGCGCGCCGGGTCCGGATCAGATCCAGGATGACCGACAGGGTCTCGCCGTCCACCACCGCGCTGGCGCCTCTGTCCATGTCTACCCCTTCGCTAGGATCGTGATTCGATCCATTTAGATTATAGAGCCTTGACTTCTGCTTGTGGCAGTACTTAGTGTCGTCAATATCCACTAAACTTGTCGTGAGTTCGGCTTGGCGCCGACGCCGCGAGACCTCCCTCGGAGACATCGATGAAACTCGGCTTTCTCACTGCCTGCTTGCCGCACCGCAGCCTGCCAGAAATCGTGGCCTGGGCGAGCGATCAAGGGTTCGAGGCGCTCGAGGTCGCTGCGTGGCCGGACCTCGGTGACCGCCCCTTCACTGCGACCCACGTGAATGTCGCGGGAATGGGCGACGCGCAGGCGGAGCAGGTCCGAGCGCTGTTCGAGCAGCACGACCTGGCCTTGTCCTCCCTCGCCTACTACGACAACAACCTGCATCCAGATCCGAAGGAGCGGGCCCAGGTCAACGCCCACCTGCTCGCCTGCGTCGACGCGGCCGCAGCCTTGGGTGTACCCACGGTGGGAACGTTCGTGGGTCGCGACCACACCATGAGCGTGGCCGACAACCTCGCACAGGCGGAGAAGGTCTTCGCTCCCATCGTCGACAGGGCCGGCGAGAAGGGCGTCAAGGTCGTCATCGAGAACTGCGTCATGGAGGGGTGGCACCCAGACGGATACCCCGGAAACCTCGCCTACTCCCCAGAGCTCTGGGAGTGGATGTTCTCCCTGGGGCTCTATCTCAACTACGACCCTTCCCACCTGGTCTGGATGGGCATCGACCCCGTCGCCGCTGTACGGCCGTACGTGGACAAGATTGCCCACGCGCAGGCGAAGGACATCCAGATCTTTCCCGAACGGCGCAACCGTTACGGGTACCCCGGCAAGGCCGTCTCGCGCGATGACCCCTGGGACGTCGGCTGGTGGCGCTATCGAGTGCCCGGCCTCGGAGAGGTGAACTGGTCGGGGGTGGTCGACGCCCTCTACGAGGGCGGCTTCGACGGCGTCCTCTCGGTCGAGCACGAGGACCCGGTCTGGGGCGGTACCGAGGAGAAGGTCAAGACGGGCCTGCGGGTCGCGCACCGCACCCTCCGGCCTCTGCTCGTCGACTGAAGCACCGCCAGAACCCAGAGCGAGACCCACCCCGAGGCCGGGCCCGACCTGGTCGATCACCGTGACGAGGTACCAATGCCCGACGCCCAGGACTTCCACTCCGCGACCTTGGCCGCACGACCCTTGCGCCTGGAGCCGAACCCGGTCCACACGTTCTATGAGGGCGGCGGCGCGTGGCGGCGGTTCCGCGGGCTTGACGCCCCGGCTGACAGCCACTGGGCGGAGGACTGGGTCGGCTCGTGCATCGAGTCGCGCTCTCCGCATCCGGAGGGCGGTGCACAGGGGCGGACTCGGGTCCAGATGCCGAACGGGGAGTCGGTCTCGCTCCTGCGGCTGATCTCGGACGCCCCGAAGCAGTGGCTCGGCGCCGACGCTGGGCGCTGGGGGGCGGATCCCCGCTTCCAGGTCAAGCTCGTCTCCCCTCGCGACCGCGTCCCGCTGCACGTCCACCCGGACGGCGCCTTCGCCGAGACCCACTTCGCCAGCCCCTGCGGCAAGACCGAGGCCTGGATCATCGTCGACGCCCCGGGGGCCGACGGCGAGCCCGCTCACGCCGGCATCGGCTTCCGTGAGGGAGTCACCGAGGAGCAGTTCCGGCACGCCTTCGCCACCCAGGACCGGGAGGCACTGCTGGGCCTCGTTCACCGGACGCCCGTCAGGGCCGGCGACGTGGTCCTGGTCCCCCCGGGGGTTCCCCACTACATCAGTGGCGGAACGTTCTTCATCGAGATCCAGGAGCCTGCGGACCTCGGCATCCTGGCCGAGTGGGAGGGATTCGTCCCCGATGAGGCGTCGGGCACCGGAGGCCTAGCGACCCAGACGGCCCTGTCGTGCTTCGATGTCGCCCCCCAGACGCGTGAGCAGGCCTTCCAGGCATTCCAACGGCCAGGGCTGTTCCAAGAGGTCGCGCCCGATCAGGAGGTGGCCCTCCTCGGTGCAGCCGCGGCTCCGTTCTTCCAAGCGCGTCTGCTCGCCGTGACGGACACCTACACCCCTGAGGATCGGCGCTACTCGGTCAACGTCGTGGTGGAGGGCGAGGGCCTCGTGTCTGGGCCCGGCTTCCGCGAGCCGATCCGGGCCGGCGACACGTTCATCACGGCAGCGACGCTGGACCATCGGTACCAGGCCACTTCGGGTCTCCTGCGCGTCGTGCGTGCCCTCGGCCCGCTCTGACCGACACCTCCGCGAACTTCTCCAGCGCTGCCTGCTGCGCGTGGTACCACGTCGCGTGCGGGCCCGAGAATCTGCGCCGGGCGAACGGCTTCGGCGAGATGGTGTCCGCGTCGTTCGTCGCGGCGGAGTCCGACCGCGAGCTGAGTCAGCACCATGCGGACGAGAGTCGGCACCGTCGGCGCGAGCGGTCAGTGATGCGGACGCTGGCGGGGATCGCGAAGATCCGCGCCGCGAGGCGTTCGACTCGCTGGTCTGCCGAGCTGCTGCGCACCCGGGGACCGTGGCGGGGCAGCGATGACCCGGAGGTCGGGACTGGATACGCG
>JAEXXY010000442.1 GCA_023451855.1 Actinomycetes bacterium | reverse complement strand
GCGCCGGGTCGGGCCGGCGCCGGGCGTCGCGAAGGTCCGGGTGCCGGCGAGGTCCAGACGTCGGGTGGTCACATCCGTCATGTCAGGTTCTCGCCGTCCCCTTGTGGTGCGTGTGTGCGTTCGGTGCGTTCTGCGGTGCTGGAGGGCGGGTCGACGCTCAGAGCGCGTCGACGCCACGCTCCCCGGTGCGGACCCGGACGACCTCGTCGACGGGGACGGCCCAGATCTTGCCGTCACCGATGCGACCGGTCTGGGCCGCCTTGAGGATGACGTCGACGACGTCGGAGGCGTCCACGTCGTCGACGAGCACCTCGAGGCGGACCTTCGGCACGAAGTCGACGGTGTACTCGGCGCCACGGTAGACCTCGCTGTGGCCGCGCTGGCGGCCGTAGCCGCTCGCCTCGCTGATCGTCATGCCGGCGACGCCGAAGGCCTCGAGGGCCTCCTTCACCTCGTCGAGCTGGTGGGGCTTGATGATGGCGGTGATGAGCTTCATGCGTTGGCTCCTTCGACCTGCGAAGCGGTGGCGACGGGACGGGCGGCGGCGGAGCGGCCGGTCGAGGCCGGGAACCCGCCGAGCTCGTAGCCGGTCTCGGCGTGGATGACCTGGTCGATGCCCTCGGACTCCGCGTCCTCGCTGACCCGCCAACCGAGCGTGACCTTGAGGACCAGGCCGATAACGTAGGTGAGGACGAGGGACCAGACGACCGAGAACAGGGCGATGATGACCTGCAGGGCGGTCTGCTGCCAACCGCCGCCGAGCAACAGGCCCGTTCCGGTGGCGAGCAGGCCCGCACCGATGGTGCCCCAGAGGCCGGCGACGAGGTGGACACCGACGACGTCGAGCGAGTCGTCGTAGCCGAGCTTGTACTTGAGGCCGACGGCGACGGCCGAGAGGCCACCGGCGACGACGCCGAGGATGATCGAGGTGACCGGCGTCAGCGCCCCACAGGCCGGGGTGATGGCCACGAGGCCGGCGACGACGCCCGACGCCGCACCGAGCGAGGTGGCGTGGCCGTCGCGCAGCTTCTCCACGATGAGCCAGCCCGCCGCCGCGGCGCACGTGGCGACCGTGGTGTTGAGCCAGACCTTCGCGGCGACGCCGTCGGCGGCGAGCTCGGAGCCGGCGTTGAAGCCGAACCAGCCGAACCACAGCAGGCCGGCGCCGATCATGACGAGCGGCAGGTTGTGCGGGCGCATCGCCACCTTGCCGAACCCGAGGCGCTTGCCGGCGAGGATCGCGAGGGCCAGGCCCGCAGCACCGGCGTTGATGTGCACGACGGTCCCACCGGCGAAGTCGATCGGGATGACCGAGGCGATGCCGTCGGTGACGCCGAAGAGCTTGGCCGACAGGCCGCCCGCGGAGCTGGAGAGGAACCCGCCGCCCCAGACCATGTGGGCGAGCGGGAAGTAGACGATCGTCACCCACACGACGGAGAAGACCATCCACGTGCCGAACTTGACGCGGTCGGCGATGGCGCCGCTGATGAGGGCGACGGTGATGACCGCGAAGGTCAGCTGGAAGCCGACGTACACGTACTCCGGGATCCAGACGCCGACCCCGAACGGGTCGATGAGGCGGGCCGCACCGTCGGCGTCGGTCAGGGCGCCGAGGCCGAAGAGGTGGAACGGGTTGGTGAAGACGCCTGCGATGTCGCTGCTGGCGTCCTGCAGGTTGCCGAAGGACATCGAGTAGCCCCAGAGCACGTAGACGATGCCGACGGCGGCCAGGGCCCCGAAGCTCATCATCATCATGTTGAGGACGGACTTCGACCGGGTCATGCCTCCGTAGAAGAAGGCGAGAGCCGGCGTCATGAGCAGGACCATCGAGGAGGCGACGAGCATGAACGCGGTCGCGGCCTCGTTGATCTGTGGAGCTTCTGCCGCGAGGGGCATCAGTGCTGGTGTCATGCGCCGAGTCTGGGGACGGGCGGTTTCACCGGGACGCGCGTCGTGTTACGGGCATGTCAACAACGCCGACGCTGTGTGAACCGGTGGTTGCAGCGAGCGGGCCCGTCCACATGGTGGACGGGCCCGCTCGCGTGCTGGTCGTGCTGGTCGCGCTGGTCGAACCTCAGGCGAGGATCGCGTCGACGAACGCCTCGGGGTCGAACGGGGCGAGGTCGTCGGGCCCCTCCCCCAGACCGACGAGCTTGACCGGCACGCCGAGCTGGCGCTGGACCGCGACGACGATGCCGCCCTTGGCCGTGCCGTCGAGCTTGGTCAGGACGATGCCGGTGACCGCGACCGCCTCGGAGAAGACCTTGGCCTGCTGGAGGCCGTTCTGGCCGGTCGTCGCGTCGAGGACGAGGAGCACCTCGTCGATCTCGCTCTGCTTCTCGATGACGCGCTTGACCTTGCCGAGCTCGTTCATGAGGTCGACCTTGTTGTGCAGGCGTCCGGCGGTGTCGATGATGACGACGTCGGCCTCCTCCTCGATGCCGGCCTTGACGGCGTCGAAGGCGACGGCGGCCGGGTCGGCGCCGTCACGGTCGGAGCGCACGGTCAGCACGCCGACGCGCGCGCCCCACGTCTCGAGCTGGTCGGCGGCCGCGGCGCGGAACGTGTCGGCGGCGCCGAGGAGCACCTCACGGTCCTCGGCGACGAGGACGCGCGCCAGCTTGCCGACGGTCGTCGTCTTGCCGGCGCCGTTGACGCCGACGACGAGGACGACGGCGGGCCGGTCCCCGACGCGGCTGCTGGCGATGCGCCGGTCCATGTCGGGCTGGACGAGGGCGAGGAGGTCCTCGCGGAGCCAGCCGCGGACCGTGGCCTCGTCGGCCTTGCCCTCGACCTTGACCTTGGTGCGCAGGGAGTCGACGAGCTCGGTGGACGCCTCGACGCCGAGGTCGGAGGCGATGAGGGTGTCCTCCACCTCCTCCCAGGCCTCCTCGTCGAGCGTGCCGCGCGACAGCAGCGCGAGCAGGCCCTGGCCGAGGGCGGAGTTGGAGCGGGCGAGCCGCGCGCGCAGGCGCTGGAGGCGGCCGCGGGCCGACTCGGGTCGTTCGATGGCCGGTGCCGGCGCGACCTCGGGCGGGGCGGTCTCGACCTCGGCCGGGGCGGGTGGCGTCTGTACCGGTGGTGCCGTGGTGTCGCTCGGGGCCGGGGGCCGGCGGTCGAGGTCCTCCGTGGGCAGCCCGGGTGCCGGCGGGGCCTCTCGCTCGAGCGTCGTGTCGCGACCGCGACCGCGCGTCAGCGTGACGCCGTAGACGATGCCACCGACGAGCACGAGCGCGCCGATGATGACGTAGATCCAGACTGTGTCCACGAGAGCCATCCAACCACGGGCCCGGCGGGCCACCGGAAGCCGAGCGAG
>JAEXXY010000189.1 GCA_023451855.1 Actinomycetes bacterium | reverse complement strand
GTGTGCGACCTCCCGGTCACCGACCCGGATGCCCTCGCCGGGCGGCTCGCCGCACTGTGACGGACCGAGGTCGGCCGTGAGGTCGGCCGTGACGTCGGCCGTGAGGCGGACGCCGGAGCCCCGGTTGCGTGCTCCGGTGTCCGCCCTCCGGGGCAGGCCGGGGCCGCGGATCCGACGGGCCGTCCGAGGCCCACGGGAGTCAGGGGTTTCCCGGGGTGTCTCGGACGGCCCGCCTCCAGTCTGGGCGGCGGACCGCAACGCAGCCGGGGCCCCAGATGCAAGAAAACCGCAAGATCGCGGCGTCCACTTGTTCCGGTTCGCGGGTGCGCCATCCGCCCCATCTGTCACAATCCACGCATGACGGGCACCGAGCGCAGGGCAGTCGTCGTCGAGGACGACGACGACATCCGGCAGCTCATCACGCACAGCCTCGGCATGCAGGGCTTCGCCGTCGCCGTCGCGCGCAGTGGCCGTGAGGCCATCGACCTCGTCGCCTCGACCGACCCCGACCTCGTCACCCTCGACCTCGGCCTGCCCGACCTCGACGGCATCGAGGTGTGCCGCCGGGTCCGCGAGACGAGCCAGGCGTACATCATCATGATCAGCGCCCGCACCGAGGAGATCGACCGCCTCATGGGCCTCGAGACCGGTGCCGACGACTACCTGACCAAGCCGTTCAGCCCGCGCGAGCTGCAGGTGCGGGTCAACGCACTGCTGCGCCGGCCCCGCACGTCGTGGGACCCGACCGCCGGCGCCACCGGCCCGATCCCCGTCGTCGGCACCAACGGCGCCAACGGGGCCGGAGTCACGGGCTCGACCCCGCACCCGGCCAGCAACGGCCACGACGCCCACGCCGCGTTCGCCGGCCCTGCAGGGCACGCCGCTCGGGGCCACCGCTCCGACGCCGGCGAGGCGGATCCCGTGGTCCGCCACGGACTGCTCGCCGTCGACACCGAGAGCCGCACCGTCACCGTCGACGAGACCGAGGTCGACCTGACCCGCACCGAGTTCGACCTGCTGACGACGATGCTCGCCGCGCCGCGTCGGGTCTGGTCGCGGGCCGTCCTGCTCGACACGCTGTGGGGCGCCGGCTGGTCCTCGGAGGAGCACCTCGTCGAGGTGCACGTCGGCAACCTGCGCCGCAAGCTGACCCGGGCCGCGCCCGAGGGCACCCGCCCGCTCATCCGCACGGTGCGCGGCGTCGGCTACCGCATGGAGGAGCCGGACGCCCAGTAGACGTCCAGCTCCCACCCCACGGCGCTCACCCGACCGGTCCGGCCCACCCAGCCGGTCACCGGTCCGCCGCGGTCTAGTCGCGCTCCGACCCGGACAGGTGCAGCGAGAGGGCTGCCTCCGTCTCCGCGGTGTCGCGCGCGAGATCTCCGAGGCACTCCCACGTGTGCTCGGTGTCGCCCCGATCCAGGGCGTCGATGACGAGGGTCGTGCGGGCGGCGAGACGCCGGGCGCCCACCGTTCCCGAGGTGACCCGCAGGCTGAGCAGGACCTCGAGGGCCCCGTCGACGTCGCCGGTCGTCAGCGCCGCCTCGACGCGTCCGACGCGGTCGGCGAGCAGGCGCAGGTAGGTGCGGGCGACCGATGTGGCCACCTGCTGGCTCTCCAGCTCCTCGCCGAGGGTGAACAGCGTGCCGGGGTCGAAGACCGGTTCGAGGTCGGCGGCCACGTGCAGCGGCGTCTCACACATCGGCGCGCTCCTTCCCCGTGGCGCCCTCGGTCCAGCGCCGGGGCGGGTCGGCCAGGACGGCGACGCCGAGAACACCCCAGGCCACCCAGCTCTGTCGCGCCCCCCTGGCTGCCGCCTGGAGGGAGGCGGTGGCGTCGGAGGCGCGGCGCGCGCCGTCCCGGCACAACGGCCACGAATCGAGGGCCCTGCTGGTCGTCGCGCTCACTGCGGTCTCCCCTCCCTGTCCTTCTCGGTGCCTGCTCCCGGGTCCCCCGGCGCGATGGCCGGGTCGGGTCTCCACCCGACCCGGCCACCCGGGTGGTGGCTCCGTCGTCCCTCCCCGACGACGGGGCCGTGGCGCACCGGGCGAGGTCCCCACCCGGCCTGGTGCGCCGAGGTCAGGGGCCGAGGTCGGCCCGCTGACTTCGTCTCGTTGTGGTCTGGCAGTGACCACTGTGTCGGGGCAACCACAAGACGGCGTGCTATTGAATGCAGGCTTTGCGCAAGAAAGCCGCAAGGCCGCTCATACGACAAATCGGACGAGGGACCTTGCAACACAGGTGAATTCAGTTACGAAGCAGGGCGAATACGACGAATCGGACAGCGCGGCCTCACCGCCTTGCTCGGCCCGCTCGGCCCGGTCACAGCTGTGTCGACAGGTAGTCGCGGGCCGTCGACACGAAGCGCTCGCGGGCCGCCGCTCCCCCGACGAACAGCGCCGTGGCCCAGATGTCGGCCCACACGAGCCGCGGGCCGACGACGGTCACCGACCCCTGGCGTCCGACGTGCTGACCGGTTGCCGGGTCGTAGAGGTGCGCGCCGCGGGCGGCCGTGCCCGAGGTGGCCACCGCGCCGTGCGTCAGGCTGACGGTGCTCGCGATACGGGTGCGGTCGAGCGGGTCCTCGATGCCGACCCGCCAGGTGATCGCGCCCGGGCCCTCGAGGGGCAGGTCCTGGTGGGCGCCGATGAGCAGGTCGCCGCCGGCGTTGACGCAGTAGGACGTCCCGGGCAACCCGGCGAGGTGCTCGGCTGCGAGGTCGACGGCCCAGCCCTTGACGAGCCCGGTGGGGTCGAAGGCCAGGTCGCCGTCGGGCGTGGGCAGCAGCGTCGTGAAGGCGCCTCCGGTGAGGCGCTCGGCCTCCTCGCCGATCGCGAGCGCCTCCGCGACGCGCGGGCTCGCCTCGGACAGCTCGATCTCCTCGCGGCGCAGGCGCATGAGGTCGGAGTCGTCGCGGTAGGTCGAGAACGTCGCGTCCATCTCGCGCAGCTGCGCGTAGGCGGCGGCCACGGCGGCCTCAGCCGCAAGGCCCTCCACGTCGTGGCCGCGCAGGTGGATGCTCACCGGCATCCCCATGACCTGCTCGACCCAGGCACGGCGAGCCGGCGTCGCCCGGGGCGTGGCATCCACGTTCACATCGTCCTCTTTCCGTCGGTGTCCGGCCGCCGTGCGGCAGTCAGATGTTCGCCTTGTCGATGGCGGACTGGAGCGACTGCGTGTAGCCCTCCCAGGTCACGGTGGCGCCGGAGACGACGTCGATGCTCGCCGACTGGGCCTGCACGGCCTCGCTGTTGTAGATCGGTACGGCCTGCGAGTTGATCATCTGGTCGTGGCGGTCGTTCCACGGCACCTGCAGCACGGTGACGTCGGTGATCTTGCCGCTCTGCACGGTGATCTGGACCTGCACGTCGCCGTAGCGCGTCCCGAAGGCGTCACCGTCGTAGGTCTTCGCTGCGGTCGACGCCGACCCGCCGGAGCTCGACCCGTCCGTGCCAGACCCGTCCGTCCCACCCGATGCGCCTCCCGAGGTCGTCGTCTGCTGCTTCGCGCCGGCGGTGGCCTGACGCAGCTCGGCCGTCGCCACCGCCGGCGTCGAGGACCGGGAGGTGCCGTAGCTGAAGAGCAGGACAAGCACGGTCAGGGTGCTCATGGCCCAGATGACGATGCGTCGCATGGTGTTGGTCTCGTTTCGTGGGTTCGTACCGGTCATGGGGCTCGTGAGGCCGGCAGGGCCGCGGGTCAGTAGCTGAAACGTTCGTGGTGCACGGCATCGGGGGCGGCGCCGGCGGAGAGGGCGGCCTCGATGACGAGGTCCATCCACGCGGGGGTGCCGCAGACGTAGACGTCGCGGTGGGCGACGTCGGGGACGATGCGCAGGAGGGCCTCGGCGTCGGACAGGTGGGCGGCGTCCTGCGGCAGCCAGCTGTCGCGGCTCGTGGCGCGCGGTCCGATGACGGCGACGACGCGGGCGCCCTTGGCGCGGGCGAGGTCGAGCAGCTCGTCGGCCAGGACGATGTCGGACTCGCGGCTCACCCGGTAGATGACGACCGTGGCGTCGGGCCCGGCCGGCAGGTCCTCGAGGAGGGCGCGCAACGGGGTGATGCCGATGCCGGCACCGATGAGGACCGCCTTCTCGCGGGTGGCGACCCCGGCGTGCAGGCGGCCGTACGGACCCTCGACGAGCACCGTGGTGCCGGGTCGCAGGGCCGTGAGGCGGCGGCTGCCGTCACCGACCGCCGCGGCCGTGATGCGCAGGGTACGGCCGTCGGGCGCGGCCGAGAGGCTGTACGGGTGGGCGCGGGTCCAGCCCGGGCCGTCGAGGAAGCGCCACTGGAAGAACTGGCCGGCGCGGACGGGGAGCCGGTGCAGGTTCCGCCCGGCGACGGTGACCGACGTGACGGTCGGTGACTCGGCCACGACGCCCGTGACGACGAGCCGGTGCCGCCGCGAGCGAATGAGCGGCAGGCCGACGCGGTAGACGAGGACCGCGGCGAGGCAGGCCCCGTAGAGGCCCCACCAGAAGACCGCCGCGACGGTGTTGGAGCGGAAGTCCCGCCCGGTCCACAGCTGGTGCGGCAGGGCGAGGCCGGCGCCGAGGTAGGCATAGAGGTGCAGCAGGTGCCACGACTCGTACCGCAACCGGCGACGGGCCACCCGGACCGAGGTGACGACGACCATGACGAGCGCGATCGCGCCGGCCAGGGCGAGGAGCATGCCCGGCGAGTGGAGCACCTCGTCGAGGAACGTGCCGATGAGCCCGAGGTTGGTGCCCTGGTCGTAGCCGAGGATCGTCAGCACGATGTGGGCCAGCATGAGGTTGAACGAGGTGAACCCGACGAGGCGGTGCACCCGCGCGAGCTCGTCCTGGCCCCAAGCCTGCTCGACGATCGGGATGCGCGCCATGAGGAGCACCTGCAGCAGGATGAGCACCGACGCCACGAGCCCGAAGAGGCGTCCGACGGTCGTCAGCGCGTCGCCGACGGTGCCGAACGCGGCGAGCCCGCCGCCGGCGACCCACAGGGCCACGACGAAGAGGACGAGAGCCCACACCACGGCGCCCGACGCGTCACGCCACCACAGCGGGGTGCGGCCCCGTGCGACGCGGAGGGGGCGGTGTCCGGCGGTCCCGGCGTCGGGGGCGGCAGGACTCGAGGGCGTGCCCTCGGAGGCGACGACTGCGCTCATGGTTGAACATTCACGAGCCGCGCTGTGATTCTCCTGTGGGACACGCAGCACGCGAGTATGAGCACGAACCGGTCACCCGGGGATGCGTGGGCGGGCGGTGCCGGTCCGGAACGCGTGGGCGTGTGTCAGGGCCAGAGGCCGAGGAGGCTTCCGCCGATCTTGACGATGAACGCCGTGACGATGAGGACGAACACGGCACGCACGAACCCGCTCCCGCGCGCCACGGCGGTGCGCGCCCCGACGTAGCCGCCGAGGAGGTTGGCCCCGGCGATGACGACGCCGACCTTGAGGATGACCAGCCCCATCGGGGCGAACACCATGAGGGCACCGAGGTTCGTCGCGAAGTTGGTGATCTTCGCCTTGGCGCTCGCCTCGAGGAACGCGTACCCGAGCAGCCCGACGAGCGCGAAGACGAGGAAGGACCCCGTGCCGGGCCCGAGCGCGCCGTCGTAGACGCCGATGACGAAGCCGGTGAGCATCGCGAGCACGACGTGCCGCGCCCCGTGGAACCGCCGCATCGACTCCCGGCCGAGGTCCGGCTTGAGCAGCGTGTACGCGCCCACGGCGACCAGTAGCACGAGGATGATCGGGTTGAACGCCGACTTGGGGATGTGCAGGCCGATGACGGCGCCGAGGATCGAGCCGACGAACGCGACCCCCGCCATCGGCAGCGCGGTGCGCAGGTCGGGCCGGACGCGTCGGTAGTAGGTCACCGAGCTCGTGGCCGTGCCGAAGATCGAGCCGAACTTGTTCGTCGCGAGCAGCTGGGCGGGGCTCGCCCCGGGGAGCAGGACGAGCAGCGCCGGCAGCTGGACGAGCCCGCCACCGCCGACGACGGCATCGATCCAGCCCGCGGCGAAGGCGGCGACGCCGAGCAGGGCCAGCGTCGTCAGGGTCGGGTCGCTCACGGCGCGGTCGGGTCGTCGGCGGCCTCGTTCCAAGCGGCCACGATGTCGACGATGTCGAGCAGCTCGTGGGCCACGGCGTCGGGCGTCGCCTCGTGGGAGACCTGTTGGTCGACGGGGATCTGCGAGTGCGGGATCCAGATGGCCCGCATGCCGGCCTGCTGCGGCCCGTGGACGTCCTCGTAAGACCGGTCCCCGACGAAGGCGCACTCCCCCGGGTCGACGCCCAGGACCTGGGCGGCATGGACGAAGATCTCCGTCTGCGGCTTCACCCACGGCGTCTCGCTCGAGTAGACGTCGCCGTCGATGAGGTGCAGGACCTCGTCACGCTCGAAGATGCCGCGGTGGTAGTCGCGGTCCCAGATGGTGTTCGACAGGACACCGACCCGGATCTCGCTGGCGCGCAGCGCTTCCCACAACGGGGCGATGTCCGGGTGCGTCAGGGTGTGCGGCTCCCAGAAGTCGCGGTAGGCGGTGAGGCCCGCCTCGGTCGTGGCGTGGCCGGGCTCGAGACCGCACTCGGCGAGGATCTCGTGCAGCCGGGCACTCGCACCCTCCACACGCCCGCGCTGCCAGGCGCGGTCCTCGGCGTCGAGCAGGGCGGACGCGAGGTCGTCCCGGGAGCAGGCCAGCAGGCCGACGGCGTCGACGAACGTCGTCCACTGGGCGCGCATGTCCACCGTGTGCCAGGGCGTGATGGTGCCGCCCCAGTCGAAGATGACGGCGCGGACCGGGCGGGCACCCTCGACGGGGCGGGAACCCCCGACGGGGCGGCTCGGCCGCTCGCCCGTCGTCACGAGCGCTCGACCTCGGCGGTGACCTCGGCAGTGACGACCGGCACGACCTCGTCGACAGCCACCTCGCGACGCTCGCCCGACCGCCGGTCCTTGACCTCGACGACGCCGTCGGCGAGGCCGCGCCCGACGACGACGATCGTCGGCACGCCGACGAGCTCGGAGTCCTTGAACTTCACGCCGGGGCTGACGCCCTTGCGGTCGTCGACGAGGACCGACAGGCCCTGGGTCTCGAGCTCGCGCGCGATCTCCTCGGCCTTGACGAACATCGCGTCGTCCTTGCCGGCCACGACGATGTGGACGTCGACCGGCGACAGCTCGCGCGGCCAGATGATGCCGGCGTCGTCGTGGTTGCCCTCGACGACGCACGCGACGGCCCGCGAGACCCCGACGCCGTAGGAGCCCATGACGACGGTGACGAGCTTGCCGTTCTGGTCCAGGACCTTGAGGTCGAGCGCCTCGGCGTACTTCGTGCCGAGCTGGAAGACGTGGCCCATCTCGATGCCGCGCGCCCCCTCGAGGACGTGGTCGCAGTGGGGGCAGGGGTCGCCGAAGCGCACCTCGGCGGCCTCGATGGTGCCGTCGGCGGTGAAGTCGCGGCCGGCGACGAGGTCGATGACGTGCTGACCGGCGACGTTGGCGCCGGTGACCCAGCGGGTGCCCTCGGCGATCCGCGGGTCGAGCAGGTAGCGGATGCCGGTGCTGCCCTCCGTGCCGAGCGCGCCGGGGCCGATGTAGCCCTTGACGAGGCCGGGGTTGGCCGCGAAGTCGGCCTCGGTGAACGCCTCGACCTCGGCCGGCTCGACCTGTGCGCCGAGACGCTTCTCGTCGACCTCGCGGTCGCCGGGCAGGCCGATGGCGAGCGGCTCGCGCGTGCCGTCGGGGTGCACGAGCATGACGACGACGTTCTTGAGCGTGTCGCCGGCCACCCAGGCGCGGTCCTCGCGGGGGAAGCGCTCGTTGAGGTGGGCCACGAGCGTGTCGATGGTCGGCGTGTCGGGGGTGTCCTCGGCGTGCGCGGCCGGGACTCCGGCCCAGCCGACCGCGTCGGGCGCGGGAACCCTCACGGCCTCGACGTTGGCGGCGTAGCCGCAGCTCGTGCAGTGGACATACGTGTCCTCGCCGACCTCGGCCGTGGCGAGGAACTCCTCGCTCTTGCTGCCGCCCATCGCGCCGGCCATCGCCTCGACGATGACGTAGTGGAAGCCGAGCCGGTCGAAGATCCGGATGTAGGCCTCGCGGTGCAGCTGGTAGCTCTTGTCGAGCCCGGCCGTGTCGACGTCGAAGGAGTAGGAGTCCTTCATGACGAACTCGCGGCCGCGGAGCACACCGGCGCGCGGTCGGGCCTCGTCGCGGTACTTCGTCTGGATCTGGTAGATGGAGAGGGGCAGGTCCTTGTAGGAGCTGAAGAGGTCCTTGACCGTAAGGGTGAACATCTCCTCGTGCGTCGGGCCGAGCAGGTGGTCGGCGCCCTTGCGGTCCTGGAGCCGGAAGATGTTGTCGCCGTACTCGGTCCAGCGGCCGGTGGCCTCGAAGGGCTCGCGGGGCAGCAACGCCGGGAAGAGCAGCTCCTGCGCGCCGATGGCGTCCATCTCCTCGCGGACGATGCGCTCGACGTTGCGCAGCACGCGCAGGCCCAGGGGCAGCCACGTGTACACACCGGGGCTGACGCGACGCACGTAGCCGGCGCGGACGAGCAGCTTGTGGCTCGGGACCTCTGCGTCCGCCGGGTCCTCGCGAAGGGTTCGCAGGAACAGGGACGACATGTGCAGGGCCACCGGGACTCCTTCGGGTGCGTCGCTCGGGTGAGCGCGGATGAACCCCGGAAGGATATCGGGCCGGCGTCCGGCGCTCCGACCCCGTTTCGCCGGGGCGGTGAGATCCCAGTCCGCTGAGACGTCACGGCGCTGTCCCGACGCCGGGCGTAGCGTCCGGACATGGCCGACGTCTACCTGCACGGGCACCACTCGAGCGTCCTCGCCTCACACGGCGCGCGGACCGCGGCCGACTCGGCCGCCTACCTGCTGCCCCACCTGCGTCCCGGTCTGTCGGTGCTCGACGTCGGGTGCGGGCCGGGCACCATCACCCTCGACCTCGCCGAGGCCGTCGCACCGGGGTTGGTCGTGGGGGTCGAGAACGTCGAGGGGCCGCTCGTCCAGGCCCGCCGGCACGCCGCGGCCCGGGGCGACGAGCGCACCCGTTTCGAGATCGCCGACGTGGCCGCGCTCCCCCACGCCGACGGGACGTTCGACGTGACCCACGCCCACCAGGTGCTCCAGCACCTCACCGACCCGGTGGGTGCCCTGCGAGAGATGGCTCGCGTGACGCGTCCGGGCGGTGTCGTGGCCGTGCGCGACGTCGACTACGCGTCGATGGTGTGGCACCCGGCGTCGGAGGGCATGACCCGCTGGCTCGACACCTACCGGACGCTGGCCCGCCTCAACCACGCCGAGCCCGACGCCGGGAGGCACCTGCTCGCGTGGGTGCACGCCGCGGGGCTGACCGACGTGACGCCGTCGGCGTCGCTGTGGACCTACGCGACCCCGAGGCAGTGCGCGTGGTGGGGCGGGGTGTGGGCCCGACGCGTCGTCGACTCGACGTTCGCGACCCAGGCGCTCGAGCGCGGGATCGCGTCGCAAGAGGACCTCGCCTGGATGCGGGAGGCGTGGCTCGAGTGGTCACGTCACCCGGACGCGTGGTTCGCGATGACGCACGCCGAGGTCGTGGCCGAGGTCGGCTGACCAGGGGCCGTGTCCACGCCGATACGTCGAAAACGGCGGGCGGCCACCCTTGTGCGTCTGCGAGATTGGACGCATGGCTGCCCCGCTGACGCTGCACACGACCTCTGACCCGCTCGAGGCCCGGGCGTGGTTCGCCGGGCTCGTCGAGCGTGAGCCGCAGGCCCTCAGCGTCGTGGCGAGCGTGACCGGGAGCATCGTCCACGACCCGACGCGCTACCCCGGCGCCCGCTGGTGGGCCGGGCACGACGGTACGGACGTCGCCGCGGCCTTCATGCACACGCCGCCGCACCCTCTCCACGTCGCCTTCGCCACCCCGGACGACGCCCGGGCGCTGGCGGCGGCGCTCGCCGGCCAGGGTGACGACCTGCCCGGTGTGGGCGGGCTGCGCGGGCC
>JAEXXY010000182.1 GCA_023451855.1 Actinomycetes bacterium | reverse complement strand
CTGTGCGACGCGTCGGGCGGGCGGCTCACGGCTCGGGAGGTGGCTGTGGACGGGCTCGAGGAGGCCCTCCGGGCCTCGCCCGTGGCGCTGCGGACCATGGGCCGCGGATACGACGACGACCGCGCCGGTTTCCTCGGCGCGGCCGTCGCTGGACGCCACGCAGCAGGGCTGGTTCGGCGCGCGTCACGCCTGGACTGACGAGCGAAGCGAGCGCAGCGAGCCAGTCGAGGAGGGAAGGCGTGACGTCGGGCGCGCCGGACCCGGCGAGCGGAGCGAGCCAGTGTCATGGTTTGCCGCCCGGGTACTGCGGGGCTAGCTCTCCTACCTCACATCGTCCAGGTCGACGACGAAGATGAGCGTCTCGCCGGGACCGATGGCGCCGCCGGCGCCTCGCTCGCCGTAGGCCAGGTGCGAGGGGATCGTCAGCTTGCGACGCCCCCCGACCTTCATGCCCTGGATGCCCTTGTCCCAGCCGGGGATGACCATGCCGACGCCGAGCCGGAAGTCGAGCGGCGCGCCACGGTTCCACGAGGAGTCGAACTCCTCGCCCGTCGAGTGCGCGACGCCGACGTAGTGGGCGCTGACGGTGTCACCGGCCTTCGCCTCGCGGCCGTCGCCCTCGATGAGGTCCTCGACGACGAGGTCGGCCGGCGGCTCCCCTTCGGGGAAGTCGATCTCGGGCTTGGTGCGGTCGGGGTCGAGTGCCATGCTGCGTTCCTCTTCCTCAGGTCGGGGGGTCATCGACCAGTCTGTCAGGCCTGACGCTCAGTACGCGTCGAGGATGTCGACGACGAAGACGAGGGTGTCCGTACCCGAGATCTTCGGCGGGCTCCCGGCCTTGCCGTAGCCGTCGGCCGGCGGGATGGCGAGCAGCACGCGGCTGCCGACCTTCTTGCCGACGAGGGTCTTGTCCCAGCCCGGGATGACCGCACCGACGCCGATCGGGAAGTCGGCGGCCTGCCCGCGCTGCCACGAGGAGTCGAAGACCTTGCCGTCCTTCCAGAGCACGCCGTGGTACTGCGCGGCGATGGTCTGGCCCTTCTTGACGACCGGGCCGCTGCCCTCGACGAGGGTCGCCTGCTGGAGCGTCGTCGGCGCGGCTGACTTCGGCACCGTCACCGTCGGCTCCTTGGCGGTGCCGTTCGGGAACGTGACCGTCGGCAGCCCCGCGGGGCTGGCCGCCTGCGTGCCGTCCACCTTCGTCGGGCTGGCGTGGACGTCCGAGACGTCGGCGACGACGACGATGGTGTCGGTGCCGGACACGCCGAGCTGCTGGTTGCCGGCCGAGCCGAAGCCCTTGGCCGGCGGGATGGTGAAGGCGATGCGGCCGCCCTTGGTGGCCCCGACCAGACCCTCGGTGAAGCCCGCGACGATGTCGCTGCGGCCGAGGCGGTAGCCCTCGACCCCGCGGCCGTCGGCGTAGCCGTCGTCGATGAGCTTGCCGCTGGTGCCGTTGTAGATGCGGGCCTTGAGCAGGACCGTGTCGGCCTTCGTCGCCGCGGGGCCGGTGCCCGGCGTCAGCACCTTGTGCTCGACGTCTGCGCTCTTGATCGGCGTGGCGCCGAGGGCGACCTTCGGGACGGTCTTGAGGTCGACGGGGCCGGTCGCGCTGACGCCCTTGAGGGCGACGGACGCGGCCACGGTGCTCGACGCGGTGCTCTGCCCGGAGCCGCCGGACTGCGAGCCGCAGGCGGTCAGGGTGGTGGCGCCCAGGGCGAGGGCGAGGACGGCGGCGGTACGGGCCGCGGGTCGGTGGGAACGCACAGGGGTGTCTTCCGTTCGGGTCTGGCGGTCAGTGACGGTGCCGGTCGGAGGGGCGGCAAACCCGGCCACTGTAACGCCGACGCCTAGGCGGCACCCACAGCGTCCTGACAGGTCGCCGTGCGATCGCGCCTGAGGTCCGGAAGGCTCAGAGCGGCCGCTGCACCACCGGCGAGCGCTCGATGGTCTCCATGAGGCGCTCGACCCGCTCGTCGACGGAGCGGAACGGGTCCTTGCACAGCACGGTCCGCTGGGCCTGGTCGTTGAGCTTGAGGTGCACCCAGTCGACGGTGAAGTCGCGGCCGTGGGCCTGCGCGGCGCGGATGAAGTCGCCCCGCAGCTTGGCCCGGGTGGTCTGCGGCGGGAGCACCTTGGCCTGGAAGACCTCGACGTCGGAGGAGACGCGGGCGGCCCGGCCGTGCTTCTGCAGGAGGTAGTGCAGGCCGCGCCGGCGGTTGATGTCGTGGTAGGCGAGGTCGAGCTGCTGGATGCGCGCGTCGCCCAGCGTCAGGCCGTGCTTGGCGCGGTAGCGCTCGATGAGCCGGTACTTGATGACCCAGTCGATCTCGGTCTCGATGGCGCCGAGGTCGCCGGCGCCGATCGCGTCGAGGGCCCGGCCCCACAGGTCGATGACCTGCTTGGTGTCCGGGCTGTCCATGCCCTCGCGGTCGACGAACTCGATCGCCTTGTCGAGGTACTCGCGCTGCATGTCGAGCGCGGACAGCTCGCGGCCGTTGGACAGGCGCACCGTGGCGCGGCCCGTCGGGTCGTGGCTCATGGTGCGGATGGCCCGGATCGGGTTCTCCATCGACAGGTCGCGCATGACGACGCCGGCCTCGATCATCCGCAGGACGAGGTCGGCGCTGCCGACCTTGAGCAGGTTGGTCGTCTCGGACATGTTGGCGTCGCCCACGATGACGTGCAGGCGGCGGTAGCGCTCCGCGTCGGCGTGCGGCTCGTCGCGGGTGTTGATGATGGGGCGGCTGCGGGTGGTGGCCGAGGAGACGCCCTCCCAGATGTGGTCGGCGCGCTGGCTGACGGCGAACGAGGCCCCGTGCGCGGTGG
Source organism: Actinomycetes bacterium (assembly GCA_023451855.1). Taxonomy (GTDB): domain Bacteria; phylum Actinomycetota; class Actinomycetes; order Actinomycetales; family Dermatophilaceae; genus Monashia. The sequence continues at coordinate 2,355 of JAEXXY010000182.1, read as the reverse complement.
CGACGACCTTGCCGGCGCCGCACGTGATCTGCCGGCTGATGAGGAACGGGATGAACATGTCGGACACGCGCTGGAAGTCGCCGGTGCGCCCGAAGAGGTAGTTCTCGTGGCAGCCGTAGGAGTTGCCGGCGGAGTCGGTGTTGTTCTTGAAGACGAAGATCTCGCCCTCGACACCGTCGTCGCGCAGGCGACCCTGGGCGTCCTCGACGAGCCCCTCGAGGATGCGCTCCCCCGCCTTGTCCTGGATGACGAGCTCGCGCACCGAGTCGCACTCGGCGGTGGCGTACTCGGGGTGCGAGCCGACGTCGAGGTAGAGGCGTGCACCGTTGCCGAGGAAGACGTTGCTCGAGCGGCCCCAGGCGACGACGCGGCGGAACAGGTAGCGCGCCACCTCGTCGGGCGTGAGCCGCCGTTGGCCCTGCGTCGTGCAGGTGACGCCGTACTCGTTCTCGATCCCGAAGATCCGCCGCTCCATGCACCAACTCTAGGCACCGTCTTCCGCCCCCGGCGTAGGACCTGCCGCGTTCGGTGCGCCGTGGGCGTGCACGTGGTGTGCTGGCGCCATGACCTCACCCGCGCGCTCGGTCCTCGTCCTCGGCGGCACCTCCTGGCTCGGCGGCCGGGTGGCCGCCCTCGCCCGGGAGGCCGGGCACGACGTCACGTGCCTGGCCCGTGGCACGTCCGGCACCGTGCCGGACGGCGTCACCCTGGTGCGGGGCGACCGGTCCCGGTCCGACGCCTACGCCGCACTGCCCGACCGGCGCTGGGACCTCGTCGTCGACGTCGCCCGCCAGCCCGGGCACGTCCGCGGCGCGGTCGCCGCCCTCTCGGACCGGGCGAACGCGTGGGCGTTCGTCAGCTCGTGCTCGGTGTACGCCTCTCACGCCGAGCATGCCGCCGACGAGTCGGCCGCGGTGCTGCCGGCGCTCGAGGCCGACGAGGCGACGGTCGAGCAGTACGGCGAGGGCAAGGTCGCGTGCGAGCAGGCGGTGCTCGAGGCCCGGCGCGGCGCCGCCCTCGTGGCTCGCTCGGGCCTCATCGTCGGGTCGGGCGACCCGAGCGAGCGGTTCGGCTACTGGCCCTCGCGCTTCGCGCTCGCCGCCCGCGACGGCGCTCCGGTCCTCGTGCCCGAGCAGACCGCCCGGCCCGTCCAGTGGGTCCACGTCGACGACCTCGCTGCGTGGCTGCTGTCGGCGGGGCTCGCCGGCGTGACCGGCGTCGTCAACGCCTCGGGGGCCACGACGCCGCTGGGCGCGGTGCTCGACGCGGCCGCGGACGCGGCGGGGTTCACCGGCGAGCGCGTGCTGGCGAGCGACGAGGCGCTCGCGGCCGCGAAGGTCGAGGAGTACATGGGGCCGCGCTCGCTGCCCCTGTGGCTGCACGACGCCGACTGGCTCGGCTTCCAGGACCGCGACACCTCCGCGGCGCGCTCTCTCGGCCTCACCCAGCGTCCGCTCGCCGACACCGTCCGCGACGCACTCTCCTGGGAGGAGCACCTGGGGCTCGACCGACCACGCACCAGGGCCGGGCTCGACCGTGCGGACGAGCTGGCGATCATCGCCGGGCTGCCCTCTCGCTGAGACGGATCCGGGTCAACCGGTGGGTGCGAGGTCGGCGTAGTCCGAGCGCGCCACCGGCGTCGAGGTGAGCGCGCCGCGGGCGTCCGGAACCGGGACGACGCGGGTGCCGCTGACGAGCTGCACGTCGCTGGCCAGGGTGTTGGCGCTCACGGTGAACACGATCTGGGCGACCGCAAGCTGCTGGTCGCGCAGCGCCAGCCGGTCGAAGCCCGTCGGCACGGTGACCCGCGCCGTTCCCTCCATCGTGAGGTCGGCCGCCAGGGAGCGCGTCGAGACCGGCAACGCCGACCGGAGCCCGCTGGCGAGCTCGACGTCGTTGAGCGGCTGGGTCAGCGCGTCGAGGACCGGCCCCATCCCGGCCCCCGCCGGCACGGTCCGGGTGACCCTCTGGAGCCGGTCGCCGTGCACGAGGTACACCTGCATCGTCAGGGGCACCGCGTCGGTGCGTGCGGTGCCGCTCGGCCGGTCGGGCCCCGGGGGGTCCGGCAGCTGGAGCGCGACCGGCTCGGCCTGCGGCGTCAGCGTGCACGCCGCAGGCAGGATGACGGCGGCCAGGCCTAGCGCGGCCGCCGCTAGACGCCGGCCGTGTGCGGGTCGGGCGGACCGGCCGGACCAGTCGGACTGACCGGACCGGCCGGACCGAGCACTGCCGTAGGCGTGCTCAGCGAAGCGGGAGGTCGACGACAAGTCGGGCACCCCCCTCCGGTGACTCCTCGGCGTGCACGGCGCCCCCGTGCGCGGCGACGTGGCGCTGCACGATGGCCAGGCCCAGACC
>JAEXXY010000139.1 GCA_023451855.1 Actinomycetes bacterium | reverse complement strand
CCGCTGACCCGTCGGCCCAACGCGTCCCAGCGCCGGCCCCACGACGCGAGGCGGGACGGCGACGGCCGGCCGCCCCACGAACGGGCGGCCGACCGTCTGGTCCGGCAGGGATGGTTCGCGTCAGCGCGCGGCGCTGCCCTCGGTGTAGTCGGAGTCGGTCTGCTTGACCCACGCCATGAGCTTGCGCAGCTCGCGACCGGTGGCCTCGATCGGGTGCTGGGCACCCTTCTCGCGCAAGGCCTTGAACTCCGGGGCACCGGCGTCCTGGTCGTCGATGAACCGCTTGGCGAACGCACCGTTCTGGATGTCGCCGAGGACGGCCCTCATGTTGTCCTTGACGTGCGGGTCGATGACGCGCGGGCCCGACACGTAGTCGCCGTACTCGGCCGTGTCGGAGACCGACCAGCGCTGCTTGGCGATGCCGCCCTCGATCATGAGGTCGACGATGAGCTTGAGCTCGTGGAGGCACTCGAAGTAGGCGACCTCGGGCTGGTACCCGGCCTCGACGAGGGTCTCGAAGCCGTACTGGACGAGCTGGCTCGCGCCACCGCAGAGCACGGCCTGCTCACCGAACAGGTCGGTCTCGGTCTCCTCGGTGAAGGTCGTCTTGATGCCGCCGGCGCGCAGGCCGCCGATCGCCTTGCCGTAGGCCTTGGCGAGGTCCCACGCCGTGCCGGAGGCGTCCTGCTCCACGGCGAGGAGCACGGGCACGCCACGGCCGTCGACGAACTCGCGGCGCACGATGTGGCCGGGACCCTTCGGGGCGACCATGAGGACGTCGGCGTCGGCCTCGGGCTTGATGTAGCCGAAGCGGATGTTGAAGCCGTGGCCGAAGAGCAGCGCGGCGCCGTCCTTGAGGTTGGGCTTGATGTCGTTGGCGTAGACCGTCCGCTGCACCTGGTCGGGCGTCAGGATGACGACGAGGTCGGCCTCCTTGACGGCGTCGGCCACGGAGCTGACCGGCAGGCCCTCGGCCTCGGCCTTGGCCCGGCTCTTGCTGCCCTCGGCGAGGCCGACACGGACGTCGACGCCGGAGTCGCGCAGGTTGAGCGCGTGGGCGTGGCCCTGGCTGCCGTAGCCGATGACGGCGACCTTCTTGCCCTGGATCACGGACAGGTCGGCGTCGTCGTCGTAGAACATCTCGGCCATGGTGGCCTTCTCCTTCTGCTGGGTGTGCGGTGTGCTGGTGGTCTGGTGGGTCTCTCAGGCGCTGCGCAGGCTGCGGTCGGTGATCGAGCGGCCGCCGCGTCCGACGGCGACCATCCCGGACTGGACGAGCTCCTTGATGCCGAACGGCTCGAGGACGTCCAGCAGGGCGCGGAGCTTGTCGGAGTTGCCGGTCGCCTCGACGACGACGGCGTCGGTCGTGACGTCGACGACCTTGGCCTTGAACAGGTGGATCGTGTCGACGATCTGGCTGCGGGTGGCGGCGTCGGCGCGGACCTTGACGAGGATGATCTCGCGCTGGACGGAGGCGGTGGGGTCGAGCTCGACGACCTTGAGCACCTCGATGAGCTTGTTCAGCTGCTTGGTCACCTGCTCGAGGGCCGCGCCCTCGACCTCGACGACGACGGTCATCCGCGAGATCTCGGGGATCTCGGTCGGGCCGACGGCCAGGGAGTCGATGTTGAAGCCGCGCCGGGAGAACAGGGCCGCGACGCGCGTCAGGACGCCGGGCTTGTTCTCGACGAGCACGGACAGCGTGTGCTTGCTCATGCTCGGCTCAGTCCTCTCGCTCCCAGACCGGCGCCTCGTGGCGTGCGGCCTGGATCATGTCGTTGCTGACGCCGGCGGGGACCATCGGCCACACCATGGCGTCGCGGTGGACGATGAAGTCGATGACGACGGGGCGGTCGTTGGTCTCGAGGGCCTGCTTGATGACGGCGTCGACCTCCTCGGGGGTCTCGGCGCGCAGGCCGAGGCAGCCGTAGGCGTCGGCGAGCTTGACGAAGTCGGGCACGCGCTGCTCCAGCGGCTGGAGGTTGGTGTTGGAGTAGCGCTCGTCGTTGTACTGCGTCTGCCACTGGCGCACCTTGCCGAGGCTGCTGTTGTTGATGACGGTCACCTTGATCGGGATGTTGTTGATGACGGAGGTCGCGAGCTCCTGGTTGGTCATCTGGAAGCAGCCGTCGCCGTCGATGGCCCACACGGTGCGCTCCGGCTCGGCGACCTTGGCGCCCATGGCCGCCGGCACCGAGAAGCCCATGGTGCCCAGGCCACCGGAGTTGATCCAGGCGTTCGGGCGCTCGTACTGGACGAACTGCGCGGCCCACATCTGGTGCTGCCCGACGCCGGCGACGTACGTGGCGTCGGGGCCGGTCAGGGCGCCGATGCGCTCGATGACGTACTGGGGCGAGAGCGTGCCGTCCTCGCTGTCGGTCCAGCCCAGCGGGAAGGTCGACTTCCACCCGGCGACGCGCTCGCGCCAGTCGGCGTAGTCCCAGGCGTCCGAGGCGGGCTCGGCCGTGGCACGGTCCAGGGTGATCTGCGCGATGAGGTCGTCGATGACCTCGCCCACGTCGCCGACGATCGGCACGTCGGCGATGCGGTTCTTGCTGATCTCGGCCGGGTCGATGTCGGCGTGGATGACCTTGGCGTCGGGGGCGAAGGTCGACAGCTGGCCGGTGACGCGGTCGTCGAAGCGGGCGCCGAGCGCGATGATGAGGTCGGACTTCTGCAGGCCGGTCACTGCCGCCACCGTGCCGTGCATGCCGGGCATGCCGAGGTTGAGCGGCTCGCTGTCGGGCACGGTGCCGCGGGCCATGAGGGTCGTGGTGACCGGGATCTGCGTCAGCTCGACGAGGCGGCGCAGCTGCTCGCTCGCCTTGGCCCGCACGACGCCGCCGCCGACGTAGAAGATCGGGCGCTTGGCCTGGGCGATGAGGCGGGCGGCCTCGCGGATCTGCTTGCCGTGCGGCCGCAGGACGGGCCGGTAGCCGGGCAGGTCGATCGGCGGCGGCCACGTGAAGGTCGTCCTCGCCTGTAGGGCGTCCTTGCTGATGTCGACGAGCACCGGGCCGGGTCGGCCGGTCGAGGCCACGTGGAAGGCCTCGGCGATCGCCTGCGGGATCTTCGCCGCGTCGGTGACGAGGTAGTTGTGCTTGGTGATCGGCATCGTGATGCCGCGGATGTCGGCCTCCTGGAAGGCGTCGGTGCCGATGGCAGCGCTCGCGACCTGGCCGGTGATGGCGACGATCGGCACCGAGTCCATGTGCGCGTCGGCGATCGGCGTCACGAGGTTGGTGGCGCCCGGCCCGGAGGTCGCCATGCAGACCCCGACCCTGCCGGTGGCAGCGGCGTAGCCCTCGGCCGCGTGGCCGGCACCCTGCTCGTGGCGCACGAGGATGTGGCGCACCTTGTCGGAGTCGAGCATCGGGTCGTACGCGGGCAGGATCGCCCCGCCGGGGATGCCGAAGACCGTGTCGGCGCCGATGGCCTCGAGGGAGAGTACGAGCGCCTGGGCGCCGGTGACCTCCTGCGCCGGAACGGCCGGGGCGACGGGCGCGGAGGCGCCGGGTTCGCTGGGCCGCGCCGGGGAGGACGGCGTCGGACGGTGACGGGCCATCGAGGCCACGTCGGCGGGCGAGGGCGCCTGCTTCGTCGTGTCGCTCACGATCTCTTCCTTGTCTCGAGCACTGCGTGGTGTTGCGGTCTCTGGTGCTGCTCGTGGCCCTGTCGGCGCCTCGATCCCCCGGTCGTGGACCCGTCCCGGCCCACAAAAAAACCCTTCGGTCCCGCGGTGGGACGGAAGGGAGCGCGCTGACCGGTGCTGCTGGTCGGCGCGCTAGGGAAGTACGAGGAGTCGGGCCACGCGTCAACCGTCCTACGCGGCCCCAACGGTGTCAATCGGCCGTGCGGGCTGTCTCAGCATGTGGCACTGTGATCTCACCCATTGTCATGGGGACTTGACGCGTGGGGCGTCGGTGCGAACGCCCCCGCGGAAAGTCGGTTGAGGCGCACCCGATGCGTCAGGACACTGACGTGTCATGACGACCACGGACATCAACGACCTCGGCCTCGAGCACCTCGACGGCGTCACGTGGCGCCCGCTGCGCCCCGAGGAGGCCCGCGCCGTCTTCGAGCTGATGCGTGACGCCGAGCTGGCCGACGTCGGCACCGTCGTCATCGAGGAGGCCGACATCGTCGGCGACTGGCAGCGGCCGAGCTTCGACATCGACCGGCAGACCGTCGGGGTCTACGACGGTGACCGCCTCGTCGCCTACGCCGAGGTCGACCGGGGCCGGTGGGGTCACGCGCACGTGCATCCCGACGCCCGTGGCCGCGGCATCGGAACGGCCCTGGCCCTGTGGTGCCAGCGGGTCTCGCGGCGCGACGGCGCCGGGCTCGTCGGCCAGCCGGTGCCCGCCGGCTCGAGCGGTGAGCGTCTGCTCCACTCGCTCGGGTACTCGCCGCTGTGGACCTCGTGGGTGCTGGAGATGCCGGAGGGCAAGCAGGTCGAGCCACAGCCGGTCCCCGAGGGCTACTCGGTGCGGGCCGCCGAGGGTGACGCCGACCACCGCATCGCCCACGAGGTCGTCGAGGACGCCTTCCTCGAGTGGTCGCAGCGCGACCGCGAGCCCTTCGAGGACTGGGCGGCCGGGACGGTGCTGCGCCCTGGGTTCGAGCCGTGGCACCTGCGCCTCATGACCGACCCGTCGGGCGTCGTCGTCGGTGTCGCCCTCCTCATGGTCAACGACGACTTCGGCTACATCGACAAGCTTGCGGTGCGCCGCGACCAGCGCGGCAAGGGCCTGGCCCGCGCCCTGCTCGTCGACGCGTTCGCCGCGGCCCGCGACCACGGCGCGACCCGCTCGGAGCTGTCGACCGACTCGCGCACCGGCGCGCTCGGCCTCTACGAGAGGGTCGGCATGGAGGTGACCTCGACGTGGCGGCACTGGGCCATCGACACGAGCGGCGCGAGCAGCACCGGCGACGACAGCGTCACGGGGTCGGACGCCGCCCGAGACGTCGACACGGCGACGGTGGAGTGAGCAGGATGGTGACATGCACCAGGCGACCTCGATCGACGTCGGCGCCGACGCTGCGCGCGTGTGGGCGGTCATCACGGATGTGGAGCGGTGGCCGGAGTGGACCGACTCCGTCACGTCACTGCACCTGCTCGACCCTGCCCCGCTGCGGGTCGGCTCGCGCGCGCTGATCGAGCAGCCGCGCCTGCCCCGCACCCAGTGGACCGTCACCTCGATCGAGGAGGGCCGCGAGTTCGTCTGGGAGGCAACCGGCCCCGGCGTCCACACAGTCGCTCGGCACGGGGTCGAGCCGCTGGAGGCCGGACGCAGCCGGGCCACCCTCTCGATCAGCCAGCAGGGGTGGCTCGGCTCCCTCGTCGGACGCGTGTACCGGGGTCTCACCGACCGCTACCTCGCCATGGAGACCGCCGGCCTCAAGGCGCGGTCCGAGGACGAGTCGTCGCCGTAGCGTCGACGCCGTCGTCACGGCAGGCCGTCGACGTCGCCGGGGAGTGGGTTCGCCTCGGACGCGGCGAGATCACCGGGTGCGAGGCCCGGCAGCCACGTCGCGAGGTCGTTGCCCTGGGCGGCGTTGGCCGGCTCGAGCACCGCCAGCCCGTCGGCGAACCAGATGACGGTCATGACCTCCCGCATGGCGTCGGAGCTGTTGCTGAGGGCCCGGTGCACGGTCCAGCCGCAGTGGAACGACGCGTCACCCGCCTGCATGGCCACGGGCTCGTCGACGCGCGTGCCGCGCTCGGCGAGCAGCCGGTCGAAGTGCTCCTCCGAGGCATCGGAGATGCCGATGTCGCTGAGCGGGCCGTCGACGTGGCTGCCGGTCGCGAAGGCGAGGCCGCCGTGGGCCGGCGTGATGTCGACGAGCGGCATCCACATCGTCAGGCAGCGTGACCCGTCGAGCGGCCAGTACATGGCGTCCTGGTGCCAGGGCGTGTACCCGCCGCCGGGCTCCTTGAAGAGCGCCTGGTCGTGGTAGAGCCGGACGCGTGGCACGCCGAGCAGGCGCGCGGCGACGCCCGCGAAGCGGGTGGCGAGGACGAAGCGGGCGACGTCGGGGTCGACCCGCCACAGGTTCATGACCTGCAGGAACGCCATGCCGTAGCTGTCCCGCTCGGCGAGCGGTCGCGTCTCGGTGCTCAGGCGCTCGACGGCCGCCGCCACCGGGGCACGGTAGGCCGCCGCCTCCTCCCGCGTCGCCACCTGGGACAGACGGACGAAGCCGTCGGCCCGGTAGGCCGCGACCTCCTTGTCGGTGACGGGGTACGCCGTGGTGAGCTCCGGCAGGGTGTTGATCGGCATCGCAGGGCCGTCCTTCACGGATCGTGAACGACCGGAGAGGTCGTCGGTCCACCCACCACACCAGACCCCGGAGCCGGCGACACGGGACGGCATGGTCGGAGGGGTACGTTCTGGTGTCATGCGCACGCACGCTGAGGCAGCATGACGACCGCCGGCCGGCTCGGCGAGGTGCTCGTGGCCGGACGCATCCTCGGTGGCGGCGGCCTGCCCACCGGCACGACCCGCCGGCACCCGACCTGGGGGCTCACCTTCGTCACCGCCGGCTCAGGCCGCTATCTCGACGCCGCTCACGACGAGCCTGTCGCCGCAGGCACGCTCATCCTCGTGCACCCGGGGCACCCGCACTGGTACGGCGCGCACGCGAGCGGCTGGGACGAGCACTTCGTCGTGTTCGACGGCCTCGTCTACGAGCTCGCGGCACGTCGGGGCGCCCTCTCCCCCGGCCGCCCGCTCGTCCACGACCTGCCGGTGCGGCGCTGGGCGGCTCGTTTCGCCTCGTTCGAGCGCTCCCGGCCCGCGACGGTCCAGGGCCGCGACGCAGAAGCCCTCGACCTGCTGGCGGCCCTCCTCGACGCCCTGGCGGTCGACGCGCAGCTGCGACGTCGTGGTCCCGGCGCCACGGACGCGTGGCTCGCGCGGTCCCTCGAGCTGCTGGAGCACGACCTCGGGGAGTCCCTCGACCTGCACGACGTCGCCTCGGCGGTCGGCCTGCCGTACGAGACCTGGCGGCGGCGGTTCCGCGTCGAGACGGGCACCAGCCCGTACGCGCACCGGGCCGGGCGCCGGCTCGCGACCGCCACGGAGCTGCTCGTGCACACCGGCCTCGGGGTGCGCGACATCGCCGCGGCGACCGGCTACTCCGACGAGCGACACCTCATCCGGCGCTTCCGCGCCGCGACGGGACTGACGCCGCGGGCCTTCCGCGACGCGTCCCGCTGAGACAGCCGCGTCCCGCCGACGCCGCACGGGGCGACGTCAGCGAACCGTGGACGCTCAGCCGCAGACGG
>JAEXXY010000430.1 GCA_023451855.1 Actinomycetes bacterium | reverse complement strand
GGGCGGGCATGTTCCAAGGGTAAGTAGTGTGGAGGCATGCCCATGCACCCGGCCGCTCCCGTCGACCGTGATGGCCTCCTCGACGCCTTCGACCAGACCGTCCTGGCGATCATCGACCTCGGGTACGCCTGCCGCGACGAGGACTTCGACCGCGACACCGAGTGCCCGGGCTGGACCGTCAAGGACCAGTTCTCGCACGTCGTCGGAGCGGAGAAGTCCTTTGCGGGAGTGCGACGCTCGCGTATCGAGGTGCCCGACTACCCGCACATCCGCAACGACCTGGGCCGCCTCACCGAGCAGGACGTCGAGAGCCGCCGGGCCGTCTCGGGCCGTGAGGTCGTCGCCGAGCTCGCCGAGTTCCACCCCGAGCGCATGGCGGCGCTGCGGTCCGCGGACACCGACCTCGACACCGTCGTCGGCGGCTTCTTCGGCCCCGAGGCCACCTTCGGCCTCCAGCTGCGGCGTCGGATCATCGACCTCTGGTGCCACGAGCAGGACATCCGGGGCGCCCTCGACCGCCCCGGCGACCTCGACTCCCCCTCGGCCGCGGTCTTCACCCAGGAGATCCTCGAGGCCCTCCCCCGGGTTGCTGCACGGGTGGCCGACGTCGAGGCCGGGCACGCGGTGGTGCTCGATGTCACCGGCCCCGTCCAGGCACGGGGCGGGGTCCGCGTGTGCACGGGCGAGGACGGGCGCCCCTTCGGCGAGGCGCTCTTCAGCGGCCAGGACCGCCCCGTCGGCGACGAGCAGCTCGACGTCACGACGATCCACCTGACGACCGACGCCCTGACCCGGCGCGCCGCCGGCCGCCGCGAGGTCGACGACCTCCACTTCACCGTGCACGGCGACGACGCCATCGCCCGACGCGTCCTGCGGGCGCTCGTCCTGACGCACTGAGCGTCGCGGGCCACCCGACCCTGGACGGCACGCCACCCTGTTGCCGTCCAACCTTGGACAGGGACCGGATACCAGGCGTGAACAGCGCGAGAACCGACGCAGAACCTGCGCAAACTCTCGACAATCCTTGGACGTACCGTCGCGAACATCTCCATCGTCGAATCCCACTGACAGGTGGTCGAATTCGCCCGTTTTGAGCACGCAGGGTGCCACCCGGCCCCTGCCCGGAACGGCCGAAGTTGCCCGGTTCCGGCCTTGCCAAACGTTGGACAAGGGTTTAACGTCGAGGCAGTCGGTCAAGCCAGCGCCGCATCGGTTACATCCCATGGAGGATTGCCATGACCGACGCCAAGGTTGGTCCGCGCAAGGACGCACGCACGCGAGAGCTGATCACCACCTTCCGCACCTCGGACTCCGCGTCCGAGCGGAACGAGGCACTCGAGGCCGTCACGAGACTGCACATGCCGCTCGCACGGTCGCTCGCCCACCGCTACTCGGGCAAGGGCCTGGACCGCGAGGACCTCGAGCAGGTGGCCTTCCTGGCCCTGCTCAAGGCGGTCCAGCGCTTCGACCTCGACAAGCCCACCGAGTTCGGCGCCTACGCGACGCCGACCATCACCGGCGAGCTGCGCCGGTACTTCCGCGACTACGGCTGGCTCGTCCGGCCGCCGCGTGAGCTGCAGGAGCGCCGCCAGCTGGTCACCGACACCCGCTCGCGTCTCGAGCAGGTCCTCGGCCACGACCCTGACGTCGACGAGCTCGCCGAGGAGCTCGCCATCCCCGTCGAGTCGGTCAAGGAGGCCCAGGTCGCCGCGTCGAACCTGCGCCCGGCCTCCCTCGATGTCACCACGAACGAGGGCGGCCGGCCCGTCCTCGACCTCATCGACGCCCGTGGCGACACCCGCGCCGACCCGGCGCTCGACGACTCCATCGTCGTGCGCTCCGCCATCGAGCGACTTCCCGCCCGGGACCAGGAGATCATCGAGCGCCGCTTCGTCGACGACATGACCCAGGCCGAGATCGCCGAGTCGATGGGCCTGTCGGCCATGCAGGTCAGCCGCCTGCTGCGCCGCATCCTCGAGTCCCTGCGTCGCCAGCTCGACGCCGAGGGGGTCGCGAGCGCCTGAGGCACGCGGGCGTGGAGTTCGCGCCCCGACACCTCGGCTGCCCCGCGGCTTTCCCGCGCACGGGGGCGGGCCCTTGCCCCACCCCCGTCCACCACGGTCGACGCGTCCGGTTCGTGCGGACGCGTCGACCGATGGGTGTCCGGACTGACGCTCAGGCCCGCGGCGACGGGAACTGCGACTCCTGGCCCTGGATGACCTGCGTCGCGACGTGCGCCAGCTTCATGTTGAGCTCCTGCGACGTGCGGCGAAGCAGCGCGAAGGCGTCGTCACCGCTGATGTGGTGCGCCGCCATGAGCAGGCCGACGGCCTTGCCGATCTCGCGGTTGCTCTGCAGGCCCTGGCGCAGCGTCGCGGCCTCCTCGCGCGCCCGGATCGCCATGAGGGCGACGGTCGCGAAGGAGGCGATGACGGCCCCGACGTCGGCCGAGGCGCCGGTGAGGCCGCCCGGGGTGTCGGAGAAGAGGTTCAGCGCGCCGACCTTGTCGCCCTCGAGCAGCAGCCGGTAGCCGACGGCCGAGCGCACCGGGGTCTCGGCGACGATGCGCTCGGTGAAGCGGGGCCACGGCGTCACGGCGTCGGTGAGGTCGGGGTCGTGCTGGTAGGCCTCGTCGAGGATGGCGTCGACGCAGGGGCCCTCGCCGACCTCGAGCTCGATCTGGTCGATGCGCCGGGCGATGTCGTCCGTGGAGGCCGCGGTGAGGTACCGGTCGTGCGAGCGCATGAGCAAGGAGGCCCGGTCGCAGCCGTCGATGAGGCGCACCGCGGCGTCGACGAGCGCGTGGTGGATCGACCCCGCGTCGGCGCCCGAGTAGATGAGCGCGGACAGCTGACGGAACGCGTCCTGCACGGTGGCGTCCTGCCTGGTCGCCTCGACGATGGCAGGATCCGGCGCGGACACGCCCGTGACGGACACGCCCGTGACGGACACGCCCGGGATGGACGCGCCCGGTGTGGACGCGTCCGGGGTCGATGGGTCGACGGGGACGTCGGCAGCCATGGTTCTCCCTGAGGGGTCGGACTTCGTCGCGACATGCTCCCTTCCGAACACTGCGACGGCGCAGATATTTTGACACCTCCCCCGAGGCGTGTGCGCCAGACAACCACACGACGCACCCATCAGACCCTCGGAGAGGTCGGCGCATCCTCCCGCCCCGAGGAGCGGTGGTTTGACACCGGCAACACCTCGGCGAATACTTGTTTGGTGCAAACAAGCAAATGGGCGCGGTCGCGGTGACCGTCGGCAAGGACGAGGCGAACCAGGTCTTCGTGGCGCTGCTGCGGGTGCAGAAGCTGCTCCTCGCGGCCCGCAACGCTGCGCCACGCGTCCACGAGGCCGTCGACACCACCGCCTACCCCGTCCTCTTCGTCGTGGCCGGGTCCGCAGAACCAGTGCGGATCTCCGACCTCGCCACGACGCTGCACAACGACGTCTCGACCGTGAGCCGCCAGGTCAGCACGCTCGTCGCCGGCGGCCTGCTCGTCAAGACTGCCGACCCGCACGACGGGCGCGCCCAGGTCGTGTCCCTCACCGACGAGGGACACGACGTGCTCGACCACATCCGGTCCACCCGGTCGACGTGGTTCCAGGGACTGCTCGAGTCCTGGGACGGCGCACGGGCGGACGCGTTCGTCACCGACCTGCACGAGCTCGCCGACGCGCTCGACGCCAACCTGCGGGCGCGGGGCGCCTCCCTGCCGCCGATGCCCTACGCCGCCGCGCCCAGGGCCGGCGGCCCGACCGACCAGACGTCCAGGAAGGACTGACATGTCCGACACCACCGCCGAGCCGAACGGCGCGGCGAGCACGCCGGCAGGAAGCCCGGTGAGCGCCGAACACCCGCCGCTGTCGCACCGAGAGATCATCACGATCCTCATCGGCCTCATGATGGGGATGTTCCTCGCGGCCCTCGACCAGACCATCGTCGCGAGCGCGATGCGCGTCATCGCCGACGACCTCAACGACCTCGCCGGCCAGGCCTGGGTCACCACCGCGTACCTCATCACCGCCACCATCGCGACGCCGCTCTACGGCAAGCTCGGCGACATCTACGGGCGCAAGAAGCTCTTCCTCTTCGCCATCTCGATCTTCACGATCGGCTCGATGCTCTGCACGCTCGCTTGGTCGATCCCGGCCCTCGCGGCGTTCCGCGCCGTCCAGGGCATCGGCGCCGGCGGCCTCTTCTCGCTGGCCCTCGCCATCATCGGCGACATCGTGCCGCCGCGGGAGCGGGCCCGGTACCAGGGCTACTTCCTGGCCGTCTTCGGCACCTCGAGCGTCATCGGCCCCGTCGTCGGCGGCCTCCTCGCCGGCCAGGCGACGATCCTCGGCATCACCGGCTGGCGCTGGGTCTTCCTCGTCAACGTGCCGATCGCCATCGCCGCGCTCATCGTGGTCAGCCGCACGCTGCACCTGCGTCACCGCCGCCTCGACCACCGCATCGACTACTGGGGCGCGGCCACGCTCTCGATCGCGCTCGTGCCGCTGCTCATCGTCGCCGAGCAGGGTCGCGGCTGGGGCTGGGACTCGCCCACCTCGATCCTCTGCTACGCCATCGGCCTCGTCGGTGCGATCGCGTTCTTCCTCGTCGAGCGGAACATGGGCGAGGAGGCGCTGATCCCGCTGCGGCTCTTCAGCAACCGCACCATCGCGGCCGCGTCCGTCAGCTCGGTCTTCATCGGCATGGGCATGTTCGGTGGCCTCGCGGCCCTGCCGCTCTACCTGCAGATCGTCAAGGGCGCGACCCCCACCGAGGCGGGCCTCATGCTGCTGCCGATGACCGGCGGCATCATGTTCGGCTCGATCTTCTCCGGCCAGCTCATCTCGCGTACCGGGCGCTACCGCATCTTCCCGATCGTGGGCTCCGCGATCCTCGTCGCCGCCCTCTTCGGCTTCCACTACATCGGGGCCGACACCCCGCTGTGGAAGACGATGATCGGGATGTTCTTCTTCGGCATCGGCCTCGGCTTCAACTTCCAGCCGCTCACGCTCGCCGTCCAGAACGCCGTCCCGCGGCGCGACATCGGCGTGGCGACGTCGTCGGCCACGTTCACCCGGCAGATCGGCGGCACGCTCGGCACCGCCGTGTTCCTGTCCATCCTGTTCTCGCAGGCCGGCACGAAGATCGGCGAGGCGTTCTCGCGTCTCGCGCCGACGCCGGCGTTCCAGGCCGCGCTGCGCAACCCGAGCGAGGGCGACCCGACGACGAACCACCAGTTCGTCGCCCAGCTCCACGCGGCGGCCCAGTCGGGCAACCCGGCCGGCGCCGGGGCCAACGCGCTGTCGGACAGCTCGTTCATCAACCAGCTCGACCCGCGCCTGGCCCGTCCCTTCCTGGTCGGCTTCTCCGACGCGATGTCGACGGTGTTCCTCGTCGCCTCCGGGGTGCTCGTGCTCGCGTTCATCGCCTCGTTGTTCCTGCCGCACGTCGACCTGGGTCCCGGCCCGGGCGAGCAGGGTGCCCAGCAGGGCGACGCCGAGTCCGCTCCGGTGGCCGCCGCCGGCCACTGACCGTCGAGAGGCCACGTCTGGCCGCCTCCTGACCGTCGAAAGGCCACGAATGGCGGCCTCGTGACACTCGAAAGGCCACCTCTTGTCGAGAGAGGTGGCCTTTCGACGTGGTCAGGGAAGCCCGTCGTGGCCTCTCGACGGTTGAGCCGGACGCGTCGGGGTGGGGACGCGTCAGCGGAGGTTGTGCAGCTCGCGGCGGCTGAGGAAGGCGCGCGTGCCGAGGGCCATGACGAAGGCGAAGCCGCCGGCGATGACGGCCACCCAGTAGCCGTGCTGGGCGCCGACGCGGTCGACGACGGCGCCGGAGACCGCCGAGCCTGCGGCGATGCCGATGATGAGGCCGGTCAGCACGATCGTCATGCCCTCGTTGAGCTGGGCCTTCGGCACGATCCGCTCGATGAGGTTCATCGTCGTGATGAGGGTCGGGGCGGTGGCCATGCCGGCGATGACCATGAGTCCGGCCAGTGCCCAGAGGTTCGGCGCGAAGAGCAGTGGCGCCTCGAGCACCCCCATGCCCAGAGTGCCGAGGATGAGCAGCTTGACGAGGTTGCGGCCGTGCGACACGTGCCCGAAGACGAGGCCGGCCAGGCCCGAGCCCACCGCGTAGAGGGCGAGGATGGCGCCCGCCGCGCCCTTGGCGCCGTGGTCCTGGGCCACCGCGAGCGTGACGACCTCGTTGACGCCGAAGATCGCACCCGTCATGACCATGATGAAGGCGAGCGGGATGAGGCCCGGGTTGTGGTGGGCGTGGCCCTCGGGACGCTGGTGGTGCGGCACGACCGGGGGTTCGGTGGAGCGCGCCGAGATGAAGATGAGCACCCCGACGCCGTAGGCGATGGTGGCGACGACGAACCCGGCCTCGGGGAACCACGCGGACGCCAGCCAGATCGCGACGACCGGCCCGATGACGAACGTCAGCTCCTCCATGACCTGCTCGAACGACATCGCCGAGTGCAGGGACCGGGGGTCGTGGGCGAAGATGTGCGTCCACCGCGCCCGGGCCATGGTTCCCATGTTCGGGATGGCGCCGCACAGCGGGAACGTGATGAAGAGCAGCCACGACGGCCAGCCCTTCATCGACACGACGATCGTCATGACCGCCCAGAACCCGGAGAAGAGGAAGAACGGGATGGCGATCCGCCGCTGCCCGTACCGGTCGACGAGGCGGCCGAGGAAGGGCGCGAACAGCGCCAGGGACACCATGCCGACGGCGACGACGGCACCGGCCAGCTCGTAGGAGCCGGTGCGCGCGGCGACCATCGCCACCACGGCGACACCGAACATCGAGCCGGCCGTGCGGGCGATCATCCCCCCGATGATGAAGGTGCGGGCGCCCGGTACCTCGAAGAGAGGTCGGTAGGACGCGAGCACGGTACTTCTCCTCGGTGGGCGACGGCAACCTCGCCATCCTGCCACCAAGCGGACCGCAGTGCCGAAAGCCGGTGGACTGCCGGCGGGGGTCAGTGGCCGTGGCGCCGCCGCAGCGACCACATCTGCGGCGAGCGCTCGAGCTCGACCGAGACGTCCCACGGAAGGCCGCCCGGGGCGGTCTCCCTGCGGAAGCTGGCCACGGTGCGGCGTGCCAGGGCGGGGTCGCGGGCGACGCGTCTGGCCATGGCGAGCGCCTCCTGCTCGACGTCGGCGTCGTCGTGGGCGGCCCAGGCC
>JAEXXY010000123.1 GCA_023451855.1 Actinomycetes bacterium | reverse complement strand
GACCGGACCAGCCGCCGGCGCGCCGACGCAGGAGCCGGATGACGACCGCCTCGACCTCGAGCCGGCACGTCTCGAGCCGCTGCGCCGCAGCCAGGAGCACGTCCGGTCTGCTCGACCGGATCCGACCGACGTCGAGCGTCGTCACGGGGCACCGCCGTCGGACCCGGCGGTGAAGGTGGCCGCAGCCGTCCGTTCGACGCCCTCGTACAGGTTGGACGCCGCCTCCAGCGCGGCACCGAGACCGAGCAGCTCGAGCCGAGCGTCACGAAGCCGGTCTCGCCACGCCTCGACCAGACGTGGGGTCGACGCCGCGGTCTCCCCGCCCGGTAGCCCCGAGGGGAGCGCCGCCACGGCGGCATCGGCACGGGTCGACGCGAGCCGCGACAGCGCAGCCTCCATCTCGGCAGCTGCGTCGCCGACGATCGCGGGGTCCACCTCGTAGCGCATGCCCACTCCTTCCTGAGAACCTCACTGTAGGAAGGACTTTCGGACGACGGCGGGCTCTGTCCACAAGCGCCACGACCGGCCGGCTCTCGGCACCCGGTCGTCCACAGGGCCAGCCGAGCAGGCCGGGAACAGCAGGACGCCGCACCCGGCGAGGGTGCGGCGTCCGGGCGGACCGGCGGGGTCGAAGCGCCGGGCACGCCAGCCGCTGGAGGTGGAGCCAACGCGGCTGTCGGAGATCCGCGCGACACGAACGCGCGCGGAGGTGATGTCAGGGACTCGGGATGACGAGGCGCTGTCCCGCGTGGATCATCGAGGTGGAGAGCGAGTTGGCCAGCTGCAGCTCGGCGACGCCTTCCGACACCGGCAGGTCGGGCAGCTCACGGGCGGCGATGCCCGACAGCGTCTGACCCGACTGAACCGTGACGGAGCGCGGCGCGTCGGCGGCCGCTGCGAGCTGCCCGGCCAGGCCCAGGCCGAGTGCGACGAGCACCCCGGTGACGAAGAGGGTGACGACGAGGCGCCCGAACCGCGTCAGGCGCAACGGCGGCTGCTCGGCGCGCGCGGCCCGGACGGCGTCGCGGCCCGTGGGAACGAGAACGAGCTGCGGCCTGGGGCGCGGCACGGAGTCCCCCGACTCCAGCTCACGCTGCCGACGAACGGCCTCGAGTGCGACGACGCTCATGCTGACCTCCCCTTACTCCTCGCTTGCGAACATGTGTTCGATCGAACGTCTGTACGATTTGTAGCACGTATGTTCGAGGAAGTCGAGACACGCATCGAACACGTGTTTGGCAACTGTGTTCGAACCCCGTAGGCTTTCCTCACACCACCAACCACACCAGTCACCACTGACACTGGGTCCGCAGCGGCCCGGATCACGGGCTCTGGGCCGGCGACGAAGGGGACACCATGGGCGTGACCGAGCTTCCCGACCGCGACAAGGGCGACGGCCTGACGATGCGGCAGCGACGCGTGCTCGAGGTGATCCGCAACTCCGTCGACCGGCGTGGCTACCCGCCGAGCATGCGCGAGATCGGCGAGGCGGTGGGCCTGGCGAGCCCGTCGAGCGTCAGCCACCAGCTCGCCGCGCTCGAGCGCAAGGGCTACCTGCGGCGTGACCCCAACCGTCCGCGCGCCCTCGAGGTCGTCTCCCCCGACGCCGGCGACGAGTCGACGCGCCGCGGCGGCTCCGAGCGGCACGACGTCGAGACCGACGCCGGCGACACGCGTCCGGAGGCCTCGTACGTCCCCGTCCTCGGCAAGATCGCCGCCGGCGTCCCGATCACCGCCGAGGAGGTCGTGGAGGACGTCTTCCCGCTCCCCCGGCAGGTCGTCGGTGAGGGCCAGCTGTTCCTGCTGAAGGTCCAGGGCGACAGCATGGTCGACGCCGCGATCTGCGATGGAGACTGGGTCGTCGTGCGACAGCAGCCGAACGCCGAGAACGGCGACATCGTGGCCGCGATGCTCGACAACGAGGCCACCGTCAAGACCTTCAAGCGCAAGGACGGCCACGTGTGGCTGCTGCCGCACAACGCCGCCTACGACCCGATCGACGGCGACGACGCGACGATCCTCGGCAAGGTCACCGCGGTGCTGCGTCGCGTCTGACGCCACTCCTCGCCCCAACGCCTTCCCTCTCGACGCGCCGCGGACGTTCCGCGGCGCGTCGCGACGTATCCGGACGTCGGGTTCGCCACTCTGAGAGACACACTCGCCTCAGGAGGACGCCATGCCAGACCGTCCGGACCGCGACGTCGTGTTCACCTACCGCTACCTGCGCGGCGGCATGGTGGCGATGCTGCTCATGCTGCTGCTGTCCGTCGTCCTGCAGTGGTGGTGGGGCACGAACGGGACGTGCTGGCTCGGCTCGATCAGTGCGTACTACTTCACGCCGTCCCGCACGGTCTTCGTCGGCAGCCTCTTCGCGCTCGGCGCGGCGCTCGTCGTCTACAAGGGACACTCGCCGGCCGAGGACGTGCTGCTCAACTTCTCGGGATTCATGGCCTTCGTCGTGGCCATGGTCCCGACCGTCCCCGACGAACGTTGCAGCACGGCCGGGTCGACGAACCCGTTCGCGCTGTCGACGGCGGCGATCTCCGACGCGGTCAACAACAACGTGTGGTCGCTCATCGTCGTCGGGTTCCTCGCCCTGGTGGTGACGGTGTGGCTGCGACACGACGAGCTCGCCGACCCCGCTCGGCGTCCGCCGGTCCGGACGATGCTCCTGACACTCGCGTGCAGTGCGGTCATCGTCTTCGAGCTCGTGCTGTTCCTCGCCCTGCCCGACCGGTTCATCGCGCTGAGCCACGGCCTGGCGGCGGCGACCATGGTCGCCGGAGTCATCGCCGTCATGGTGCTGAGCGCCTTCCGCGTCGAGGACCGGCACACCTCTGCCGGTGAGGCGCTGACGTACAA
>JAEXXY010000038.1 GCA_023451855.1 Actinomycetes bacterium | reverse complement strand
CGCGACGAGGCGGAAGACGGCCGTGAAGGCGACGCCGATGAACGCCATGAAGCCCGCGCCGGCACGGCCCTTTGCCTTGCCCTGAACGGCGGCGTAGGCGAGCGGGTCTTGGTCCTGGATCTGCTGGGTGGTGTCGACCCAGTCGTTGGCCTTCTGCTCGGTCGTCTTCTGGACGCCGTCGGGGTTGGACCGCGCAGCCGCCAGTTCGGATCGACTGAACGTCGACTCGCGGAACAGCAGCGGCCCCCACTTCTTCGCCGCCGGGCTGTCGGGATCGCCGAACTCCCCGCGCAGCCATGACTGGTAGAGGATGTCGTCGACGATCAGGGCGCCCTGCGCCCGAGTCGCGTCTCCGGCGTTCGGACCGGTGACGTCTGCCGCGCTCTGGTTGACCGACGCTACGGAGCTCGTGACTGCCTGGTCGAAGAAGCTCGCGACGCGCGTGGGGTACTGGGACACCCCCGACAGGACAACCAGGACGAACAGTGCCCAGACCGCCCCGGACATGACTGCCGAGAGCCGGCCATGCATCGAGTAGAAGAGGAGCAGCACGGCCACGCCGAGAAGGGAGACCATCCCCCACGGCGACCAGATCGCGTCGTGCAGACGGTTCGTGACCGTGGCGACGACGTTGTCGAGCGGCTTCATGTACTGCTGCGGGTGCGAGACGCGGTTGTGAATCCCATTGGTGGCAGAACTAATCCACACACTGCCGCCCATCAGCGCGTTACCGATGAACGTGTCGACCGTCGCGTCCATCTCGCCGAGTCCGCCGACGCAGCCGGTGTCGTAGGTGCTCCATCCCAGTCCGGCGTAGCCGTACTGGTCGTACAGGGTCGTCGCGCGAGCACGCGCCCAGGGGTCGCCCTTCGGCGGGATGGGATCGGGTGCCGGATCGAAGAAGCCGGGCAGCCCGGTGTCGGGCAGTGACGCCGTCGGCGCCGTTTTGCAGTCCCACGGGGCCGATGGCAGCGCCATGGGAGCCGCCGCAGTCGAAGCCGGGCTTGCCGAAGCCGGTGTCGTCAGCCCCAGCAGGGCGCCCATGGTGACCAGCAGGGCAAGCAGTAAACGGCGGCGGCATGTTACGGCTGACATCACGCACTCGCTCTCTCGTCATCGTCGTCCAGCTCGGCTCCCTCGACGCCCGGGCTCCATTCGCGGGGTTCAACCGCCTGGCTGGCTCGCTCGACGCGGTTGCGCGCCTTGTCCGGGGCCGCGGTGGTGTTGAGAGCCTCAAGCAGGCGGGGGTGAGCGGACAGGTCCATGCGGATGCGCTCGATCCCGCCCGAGCCGTCGCTGAAGACGAACTCTCGGGGCCCGCGCAGCCCGTCCCGGGACGGTCGCGACAGGTTCCCGAAGATCTGCTCGTAGCCGAGGCCCTCGCGAATCCCCGGGAGGAAGCGCAGGGCATCTGTCTGCGCGTCCTCGCCGGTGAGGCGTCCGATGAACGCGGCTGAGCAGAGATTGGCCAGATCGAGCTTCAGGAGGTCGGCCGGGTTCTGTGACGCCATGAGCACGCGGGTGTTGTGCTTGCGCGAGTCTCGCGCGGCGCGGTCGATGAACCGTCGGCCGCTCGAGAACGTGGACAGTGCCCACGCCTCGTCGATGAAGATGCCCTTGCGAGCGTTGACGTCACCGAAGTACATGCCGCGCTGCGTCAGCCAGGCGGCGAGGTACATGACGCACATCGACAGACGCTCGTCGAGATCCTCACCGCCGCGCGTTGCTTCGTCGGGCAGGGCCAGACCGCGCAACGAGTACACCGTGAGCAGTGGGTCCGCGTCGGTGTCGCCGGCCGGGCGTCCTGCCGGAAAGATCAGCCGGCCGTGGCTGGTCTTGGCGGCCTCCCGCAGGAAGTCGGCCATGTAGCCCGCGTGCCGAGCCAGCTCCGGGTCGCCCGTCGGCTCTCCACCCGGTCCACGATCGAGATGGGCCAGGGCAGTGACGACCTCGTCGCAGGACGACCAGGCGTTCGCAGGAACCGAACCCACTGCGCGCATCAGAGCGACCTCGGAGAGGACGTGCTCCTGCAGCTGCTTGGGCAGCATGGCCCGCAGGACGCTGCTGGTGAGCAACCGTCGGGTGTCCTTGGCTTGCTCCATCGCGGCTCGCCAGCCCGCCTCGTCCGCGTAGTGCCGTCGATCAGGTTCGGCGATGACGCGGTACGTGGACAGGGAGCCTGGCGCCACGTCGAGTAGGTCGACCGCTCGCGAGTACGGCGCCAGCTCAGGTAGTCGAGTCAGCGCGGTCAGCCGGCCGGATGGGTCGAGCACCGTCCAGGGAACACCCTGGATGACCGTGCGGTAGATGATGTTGCCGCCGGCGGTCGACTTGCCACCGCCGAGCCCCGCGCAGAGGACAGCCAGCCCGGACTCCTCGCCGCGTTCGGTAGCCAGCCATGGCTCCCATGTGACGACTCGCGCCGAGGTGCCAGACGTCTGGCCCAGGTGGATCCCGACTCGGTCCCCGACGGTGGCCGTTGCTGCGGGAACGGCGGAGGCGAGCGTCGTGACCGGCATGCGGCGCCGGTACGCGGTCGAGCCAAGTCGTTCGCCGGGGATGAACTCGCGTGCGACGGCGTACTGATCCTGAGGGCGGGCGATCGTTACCTGCGGCGCGTAGAGCTTGCGCACGAGGCTCGCCCGGTCGATGGCCTCGTCCTCCGTGGCGCCCGAGACGGCGATTCGGTACCAGCCGGTCGTGCGCGTCGAGAGGCCGGACAGACCCATGGAGATCTCGTCCTCGACGGCCAGGGCACGCGATGCCTGGCGTTCCAGGGCCCCCGGAGCGGGCTCGTGGTGCTCGAGCTCGTAGTGGTTCGCCTGCGCGCGGATCTTCTGGATGTTCCGACGCATCGCGGCGCCGACCTTGGCGGCGTCCTCCACCTGCACGCGCCCGGACCACTCCACCGGGAAGGGGAGCTCGTCCGTGCGCTGCATCCACGGGATGCCAGGCGGGATCTCGAGGTCGGTCATGCGTCCGACCGACATGACGCACACGTGTCGCTCGATCCGGCGGTCGTCGTGCTCGCCGACGACACGGATGGTCCGGCCGTACGGCGTGGCGAACCAGTTCACCCTGTCGGTGAACTCACCCAGGTCGTCCAGGTCCCAGCTGGGGTCGTCGATGTTGCCGAGGGTGAGTGGCGCCGGCAGGCCGAGGGAGCACGAGCGGTGCAGGAGCCATTCCAGCTGCCGCGGCGTGGCCGGCGCTGCCTCGATGCCCGGCGACGCCATCAGCTCGTCGGTGGCCCGGACCTGCTTCTCGAGAGCCGTGACCTCCCGGTGCGCCGCAGCGCCCCCGAGGGCATCGCTAACGCTGTCGCCGATGGAGCCCAGTGCCTTGAACAGTGGGCTTCGGTTCGGGATCTCGACGCCGAGGTAGACCTCCTTGTCCGCCATGGAGAGCGACGCGAGGCGCTTCTGGTCCGTCGTCAGATGGTTGGCCCAGCCCGGCAGCGGCGCGGGCGCGTTTGCGTCGTGGTCCCGTGCCCATTTCGCCACGGGATAGGGACGGGTGGTCACCCGCAGGTGCACCTCCCGCTTCGCGAGCTGGGAAAGCACGTCAGCCCCGTCGACGATGAGCTGCTCCCGGACCCTGTCGGGGCGGAACGACCAGCCCTGCGGATCGAGCAGGTACCACGCCATGACCTTCTGGGCTGTCACGGTGCAGTGGCCAGAGATGCGACGCAGTGCCAGACCGCGTTTGCCGGTCATGAGTTCGTCCCTTCGATCGCGGCGTCCCTTGATGCGGCGGCTGTCCCGGCACGGTGCCGGGCCTGGCGTTGGGCCCGGCTCGGGCGCGAGGGGACGGCACGCACTCGAGCCGGGCGGACTGTGTGCACCGTGACCTTGTGGTCGTCTCGCGGTGCTGAGACCTCGTGCGCGAACGCGGCCAACACGGCCCCCAAGGGCCGGTCGTGGTTGACGACCGAGAGGATCAAGCGCGTCAGAGCGACGGTCGCGAGCAGGCTGTACGCCAGGGAGAAGAACCCGAGCCCGATGCCGAGGCGCCGCTCGACGATCTGCAGCAGCACGAACACGATCGAGCCGACCATGTAGGCGCTGTATCGGGCCCGGAACGGCAGGGTGCGGTTCGGTGGCCCCAGCCAGACCGAGTTGACGTTGTAGATCTCGTCGTCGACGGGCAGACGCATGATCAGCTCATCCCGTGACGAGCGAGGCCATCCACGAGCCGACACTGTCTGCCTTGCCACTCGTAGCGAGGCCCAGCACGGCGAGGGCGATGACCACGCCGGCGACCACGCGCATGGCCTTGGCGTTGTCCCCTCGCTGCGCCAGGACGAACAGCATGGTCGCCACCAGGAGGAGCAGCAGCGGGATGATGTTGGACTTGATCCAGCCCTGCAGGCCGGTCGTGCCGGCTGCAGTAGCCAGCGTCGCGATGGTGCTCATGGTGTCCCCTTCCGGATGGAATCGGGCAGATCGCCCAATCCAGAGCACCGCGTGGTGCGCGAGCGGGAAGAAGAAACACGCCGGGGCCTGACCAAGTCTTGAAGGACCTCTCGCCCCACGTTCATCTACGGCCACCTCGTCAGAGAGCGACTCGCCGGGTCGCCCATCCCGAACCGCCTTGGGTACCGAGCTGGGTATTCAGGCGCTGGGGACGAGAGGGAGGGGTCGACCGCATGGCGAAGTCCCGGAGCCTCACCACTGCCCAGGTCGGGTGCGCGGCCGTCTCTTCAGACCCGCGGGGTGGGCGCGCATCCGGCGCCTCGCGCGCCCCCCGGGGCGCCGGCCAGTTTCGGTAACTGCGCATACCCGCGTGGTGAGTCGCGCTCGGTGGCGCGGTTCGAACGCGTGTTCGAAATTGCGTCACACTAGACCCATGGCCGGTGGATCAGGGCGTGGACATCATCACGAAGTGCCACCAGTGCCGCCAGCCCGACAGCACTGCTGGGTCCGGCGCACTGCCGAACACGGCGGCCCCCACCCGGGCCTCGTGACCGCCTGGCAACGGCGCGACGGAGATTGGTGGGCTCGCGTGACCTACCTAGTCGTCGACGCAGACGCGGTCGTTGACCAATGGCTTCGCGCGGACCAGCTCACGCCCGTCGGCCGGTGACAGCGCGCGCCCCACCTTGGCCGGGGCCGATCCAAATGGCCAGGCAAAATGCGCCTCAACCGTGCGTGCAGACGCTCACAAATCGCGCAAACATGGGCGTCGCGGCCGCCGGCGAGGCCACTGGGAAAACACCGGCCAGCGACGAGGCCGCGGCCACGGCCGCAACGGTGGATAACCTGAGGGCACTGTGGCGGGCAACGTCACGAGCCCCGGCTGCGGCCGGCAAATTCGTCTGCTACTTCATGTGCAAAATCTGAGCCAGAGTTGAATGCCCCGGGTGCGAGTTACTCCGCATCTGTGTGGCGCTCAATGAGCGCCCGCGGCTCCTCGGCGTCGGCGCCCTCGGCAGGAGTTCCCGCTTCGTCGGGTGCAACCGCAGCGGGAGACTCTTCGACGGCAAAGGGCGTGAGTTCCAAGTGCTGTTCGAGGGATCTCCGAACCGGAGAAGACATGTCCGAAAGCAAGTTCGCTGAGGTCCAAACCACGTCACTAACAGTCGCCTGCGCCCTGGTTCGAGCACTTCCGGACTGACTGGCGAAATTGACGTCGAAGTGGTGACCCGTCGCGAGAACGGTCGAAACGCGCTTCAGGGCTGCACCCTCCCCGAGGGCCGCTGTGACGAAGGCTTCGGCCGTGCCGATGACATCCGCCTGGTCAGCGGAGCCAAATCGGAGGCTATTGGTTTCGCTCTCGGCTTCAAAGTCGAATATCTCGATGCTCGCCGCCGCAGCTCGGCCTGCGACTCGGCGCACGCTTGGCAAACTTGAATCTGAAGTCGACATCTCGACGTCGTCCAGCCGGTTGGCGACCCAAACTTGCACCCCGTGGCCACGAAGAGAGAGAGCTGACCTGTCGACGGACCACTTAAAGTCAGCGTCCTTCGAGTCCAAGCGCTCCTGCCCTGTGCGCACATAGCAAGACTTGCAGCGAAGGCGGGGCAAAGCGGCGGCCATGAGCTTCTGCATGGAGGGAGTTTCGTCAAGCGATCCGAGGGCTGAAAGTCCTGGCAACGTGACTGTCTGGCCCAGCCGCGACCAGAATTCATCATCGTCCAACTCTTCCGTGGTGAGCAGAAAGCGTAGAGAGTCAGTGTCAAGGTTAGGGACTAGCTTCGGATCCACGCTCGGGAAGTCATACGAGTGCCCTCCTGAGCCCACCCAAACTGCCTGCAGGACGCTCGTAAGGCGGCTAGCTTCCTCGGCGTCCAAATAAGTCTCGAACGCCTCTACGGTGGCTGCCGTCGTCTCTAAATCCACGGTCTGAGCGCCTAAGAAACCAAGGTCCACGGTCTCTACAAGAGTGTCAGCGAGTTCTCGCTCTAGTAGGCCCATACCGCCCCGGACGAGTGACGTGCTGAACAATCCCGCTCCGGCGCTCACGGTTCGGCTCTCGCCGATTTCTTGCAAAGCGTCGATTTCAGTAACGAGAGTCCGAGTTTCGGATGCCTTTTCCCGAAGTTCGCTTGTGACACGTGCCTGTCTATCTTGGCCTTCCTTGCTGTCGTCGCCGACCCCGTCGAGTTCATCGAGATGAATGAAGATGGGCTGCTGGTCACCGATAAGGTCTATATCTTCGCTGACGATCTCGGGCCGCTGAGTAGCCCGCAAGAAGACGCGGCGGCGTTCTGATCTTGAGGCCTTGGGCCATTCCAGGACAAGGTCAGGCGAGAAGGTGTGGTTGAAATGATTGGTTCGAAAGACCTCAACTTGGGGGTCAGCGCGCCTCAGCACGTCTGATACCACATCCTTAACACGCTCGACCGACTCTTCGGTCTCTTGAGCGAAAAGCGCATCCCGAATCGCGGCGCTGTACGAACCTTCCATTACGCTCCCTTCTCAGTCTCGTGTTGTCGGATCAGCGCTAGGTGTTGCTGACTCATGACCAGGTGCTGCTCTTGCCTTTTGGAGAGGACGATTATCCAAAGTCGCTCCGACACCTCTTTGACTAAGGTGTCGTCAAGAGCGTCTGCGGCCTCGCTGGGCTCACAGTTAAGAGCCTTCTCGCAGTGCTTCGTCACCGCCTTGGCCACAAATTCTTCACTGGTGAGCTCTTTCCAAGATTCCACTAGGAAGGGTGCCCAAGTGATCCAGAAGAAGTGGTCACATACGGAGGGCCTATCTATGAGAGCGCAGTAGCACTTTGCGAGGAACTCACGGTACATCGTGCCCTGATTCCCCGGATTATCATAGAACTTGGATTCGGCTACGAACTGCTCCCCCTCCAAGTCACCGCCGCTAAGCAGTCCGCCGATGTCAAAAGAGAATGGATCGATGTTCGGCTTCACCCACGAAAATGTCAGCTTGGGCACGGCCACGCGGTCGGGTACCACCCAGCGGGCCTCCACTCTGGTGGTTCGCTCCAGCCATACCTTCGCCCGACGAGCGCCCTCCGCGCCCTTCTCGTGAAGCTCTTCCCCTGCCATGAGCCTGAACGCTACTTCACCTTCGACCGGCAATGCGGGATCCCGAAGGCCCTCCACCGACGCAGAGGCGATGCTCAGAGTCACCGCGCCATCCCCCACCCCCAGTCACGAGTGGCTTACTTGGCCGTGAGGCAGGCACCGGCTCCGCGATGAACGTCGGCCTACGTGCGCGGTCCTCGGCCGAGACTGTGACTTTTGGCCTGCCGATGCCGAAGGCGACGTCGCCGAGTGCCTCGCGAGGTGGTTGGCGAACCGGTCCGGCATCGATCTGCTCGCCCTGGACGTGGTGAGAAGCGCCCTGACAGCCGACACTCCGCGGCATGCCCCGACGAACGTCCTCGACGCACTTACGGCTGGCACACATACGTGGCCCACGGCGACCAGGAAATGTGCCAATCGCCCGCAAATGGCCTCCGGCGGCTGGACGAGGCGTCGTCTGCGAGGATGTCCGCCATGTCCGATTCCCTCGAGCGTGACGACGAGGCACCGGCGGCGGGGATCGAGCCGCGGCTATACAGCATGCCGGAGGTCGCTGCCCTGCTGTCGACGTCGGTGGCGCAGGTGCGGTCCTTGGTCCGCTCGGGTGACCTGCCAGCCATGCGGCTGGGCGGCCGGGGCCAGTGGCGCGTGGACCGGGCCAGGCTGGAGGCGTGGATCGACGAGCAGCACAAGGCCACGGAGTCGTGGATCAAGGACAACCCGTTCCCTGGCTGACCTGCCCCTCGGGGGCGCACCAGCCGGAGCCACCTGCGAGCGGCGAATGGCTGGTGCTAGAGCGATGACGCCCGCATCGAGGGGTTCGACCGGCATCGGCTACTCGCTCCATCGACACTCGGAGAAAGCGTGACTCGCGGGACGTTCGAGTTGAGCCAGACCACCGGCCGAGGGTAGGGGGCGGCAGCCTGGCTCCTTGCCCGTGGAGGGTCTGAGGCCGGTCCCGGCAGGGTTTCCGAGTGCGGCACCCACACCATTGCGCTTACGTCTTCGGGTGTACAGCGCGCCGGGCCAGCGGGTCAGTCCGTCGATGCACGAAGTTGCTCGGCGACTTGGGCTGCGAAGTTCGGATCAGCGTGAATTCGCGCCACCACGTCGTCGGCGATCTTGGTGACGTCGAGGGGACCTTCCAGTTCCACCTGGACGTCTTGCGGGAACAGGTAGTCGGGGCGGGGGTCGTAGGCGCTCTCGCCGTTGTCACCGTAGGCCGTGAGGACGTGGTCGAAGACCAACTGCACCTTCGTCATGAATATGTCCGGCGTGTACGGCGCCTCGGGGAGACCACCATCGAGCACCCGGCGGATGGTGCTGTTCACGTCACTCGTTACTTCTACCTTGCGACGCCAGTCCTGCACCAACTTGTCGTGAAGGTGTTCGAGCAGCTGCCTGGCGCCGGCCTTTACCTGGTCTCGTTCGTCATCAGTGAGAACCGGGTCGGGCTGGGTGAGGAGGTCGAAGATGGCGAGCTCCTCCTCGGTCATGCCCTCGCGGACTGCTCGCTCTTCTTCGGCCGTCAGAGTCTTCGACAACTCGATAAGGCGGCGGAGATACTCATCGATGTTGACGCTGCCGGCGTTGTAGTCGTCGATCAACTGCTCGATCCGCTCGACCAGTTCATACCGTGTCGGATTCCTCAATGCAGCACCAATAGCCTGCTGTCGCAAGAGCTGCGCAAGCCGATCGGTCTCGGCGCGCTTCCGGCCGGCGAGCTTCGCAGCGAGGCCGTCAAAGTCGATCTGTGACAGGTCGATCAACGGGTCGGGTTTGGTGCCCTCGGCGGCGGCGCGGATGACGTACTCCTCGGCACCGACCGAACGGTCCAGGAGTGCGTCCACGGCGTCAGCGATAGCGGCGATGTCGGGTGTCGGTGGCTTGCTCACCTCGTGGATGCGCTCGGCCAGCACCCGGATCGCGGCGACGTCGCGTTGGTGAGCAGCGGCCTGTGGGTTTGGTAGCAGCGCCTTAAAGAGCTTGCGGACGTGACGTGCCTTCACCGTGAAGTCGTTGCGCGTCTCTTCGTCGACCAGTAGGGCCTCAACCGCAGCGTCCCGTTTGGCGATGTGGTCGAAGCCGTCGGCGTCGCGCATGGCGAGCAAGTCGACGCCGACGTTGGTGCAGAACGTGATCAGATCAGCGACCGCTACGTCGAGTTCCCCTGCCAGCGCGTCGATAATCTCGATAGGCGACTCCCCCGCACTGGCAGCCCCGTAAATGGCGAGCGCTTTCTCCAGGTTGCGGAAGACGCCGACGTAGTCAACGATCAGACCGTTGTCCTTGTCTGGGAATACTCGGTTGGCTCGGGCGATGGTCTGCATCAACGTGTGGTTCTTCATCGGCCGGTCGAGGTACACCGTTGACACGCTCGGCGCGTCAAACCCGGTCATCCACATCGCGCATACGAATACCAGCCGCAGCGGATCGTCGGCGTCCTTGAACTTCTCAGCGAGGTCCTCGCGGATCATCCGCTCGCGATGGGGTCGGATGTCGAGTCCGAGATCGTCGAGCATCTTGAGTTCGTTCTGACTCTGGGAGACCACCACGGCCATATCGGTCGACTCCATGAGCTTGATACGTGACGCGAGCCACGGACGCTCCAGTTCTGGAAGCGCATCATGCTGCGCCCTCAGGTCGGCAAGGTGTTCGGCCCAGGCCTCCCCGACCAAGTTGTACATCCGAACGGCAGCGGCCTTATCGAGGCCGACGTACATCGCCTTGCCGGAGAATCCTCGGCCGACGAAGTGGGCCACCAGGTCCTTAGCGAGGGTCTGCAGTCGCTCGGGTCGGGTCAGCAGTGTGTACTGGGTGCCGAACTGACGGGCGAGGGCGCCCTCGGCGGCTTCGTCGATCTCTGCGGCTTCCAACAGCGCATCGAGTTCGTCAGAGAAGTTCTCGTTGACGAGCTGGATCTCGGGGATGCGGTTCTCGTAATAGAGCGGGACCGTCGCGCCGTCCTCGATGGCATCGCGGAAGTTGTAGACGCTGACGTATTCGCCGAACTGCTCCCGGGTCGCTTGCTCCTCGCCGGCAATCAGCGGGGTGCCGGTGAACCCCATCATCGAGGCGTTGGGCAAGGCGCGGCGCATGTTGAGCGCGAGGGTGTCGTACTGGCTGCGATGGGCCTCATCGGTGATGACGATGATGTCAGACCGGTCGGACAGCACCGGCATCTCTCGCTCGCCCGCGGCTTTGGAGGGCTGGAACTTCTGGATCAGTGTGAAGACGTAGCGATGGTCAGCGGTCAACAGGCCGCGTAGATGCGCGATGGAATCCGCGTGCACTGC
This sequence comes from Actinomycetes bacterium, assembly GCA_023451855.1. GTDB lineage: Bacteria > Actinomycetota > Actinomycetes > Actinomycetales > Dermatophilaceae > Monashia. Next base: position 4,132 of record JAEXXY010000038.1, on the reverse strand, counting down.
CGCCTCGGGCGGAATCGCACCGGCGTCGGCGAACTCGCCATGCAGCTGCGTGTCGAGTTCTGTGCGGTCGGTGACCATCACGAACGTCCAGTTGCCCGCGACCTGGCGCAGCACTTTCTGGGTGAACCAGAGCATCGACAGTGACTTGCCCGAACCTTGCGTGTGCCAGAAGACGCCGAGACGCTTGTCCTGCTCGGCACGCGCTCGGTGAAGGTTCTCGATGGCGGCGTTGACGCCAAGGTACTGGTGTGAGCGGGCGCCAATCTTGATTAGTCCGCCGGGTCGTTCCATGTAGGCAACGAAGTTCTCGAAGAAATCGAGCAGGATCGCCGGATCGCAGGTACCGCGCAGCGCGGTCTCCAAGGCAATCGCGCCACGAGTGCCGCTCGCGTCGATGACCTTCCAGTCACCGAAGAACTCCCACGGCGAGTGTGTGGATCCGACCTTCGCCTCGCTGCCGTTTGAGAGAAGAACGAAGCAGTTCGGGATGAACAACTGCGGGATGGTGTCGCGATAGTCGGTGAGGTTGAGGTCGTATGCCGACTTGACCGGCTCGTTCGGCTCCTTGAATTCCATCAGCACCAGCGGCACACCATTGACAAATAAGGCCACGTCGAGGCGACGGCTATGCAAGTTGCCCTTGATCCACATCTGCTGCACGGCCAGCAGGTCGTTGTTGATCGGATCCCTGAGGTCGAGGTAGTGCAGTGTCTCGATCCGCTTGTCGCCGTTCCCGTCGGTCCACTCGGCCCGGTAGCCGTCGCGCAGCAGGTCATACACCTCACGGTTGGCTCGGACTCGATCCACGATCGAGCGGTCCTTCGTGAGCGCATCGATGGCCTCGTTGATTGACGTGTCGGGTACGTCTTCAGGATTGAGCTTGCGCATCGCAAATCGCAGCCGATGGCTCAGGACGACGTCGTGTTGAGAGTCGCGCCCGAGCGTTCCCTGAGCGCCGAGGATCTCCGTGAAAGCATCGACAGGAATCCACCCAAGCTGGGCGAGCAACTCCATACTGGGCTTCTCGACGTAGAAGAACTCGGGGCCGGTGGGCGTCATCACGCCACCTGATCCTCAACCAACGCACCGAGATCGAGCGCCGATAGATCGATCTGACCGGTTACCAACTTCGGCACCAGCAAGTCCCGGATTGCCGTCGCGCGGTCAGATTGAGCACGCAAGGCGTCAATCGTCTCGAACATGGGGGCCACAGCCGAGTCCCACCGCGCGATCAGGTCGGTTGGGGGGCAGACCGCCGGCAGTGCGTGCACAACCTTCCTGTCCAAGGTAGGAACCGCCGCTCCCGATGCTGCCCGCTTCAGGTCAAGCTCCGCGAGCAAGAAGAACGCGTACTTCGGAGTCGCAAGACGGAATTCTTTGATCCAGAGGGACGTGTTCAATGGCCAGAAGTCCCCCCGAACGTAGGTCACAACACCAACCGTGCCGCTTCGACCGGTGGTAACGCCCGGTCCTCTCGCCTTTGCAACGGAGTGACTGCCCAACACTCCTGACGCACCGATGACCGGAACGGTGCCAGATTCGCGGGTATTCAGGGGAAGATCGAAGCCACGTTGAAGAAGGAAGAGCGAGTCGACTCGACCAACCTCCCAGTCCTTGGGGACAAGGCCAAGAGCGGAGTCGACGAGGGGAACGTCTTGGTGGCCGGGGTAGCGGAACTTCACGAACCACTCGCGGTAGATGGCCCCCGCCATCTCCTCGAGCACCTCCATCCGACGCCGGTTATTCTCGATCAGGCCGTCAAGCGAGTCCAAAACCTCCGCAATCGCGTGCTGCGTGCTCAGCGAAGGAATGAGGAGGGGGATCTGTTTGAGGTTGGCCTGGGTGAGCTTGGGCTGAGCCGCGCCCGTCACCCAAGCACCAATGTGCGTGGCTTCAAGCGCGCTCTGCACGAAGCGATCCACGGCGACACCGGGCTTAGCCTTGATGATGTGCGCGTGGTTGTTTACCCAGAACTGACCCTCAGCGAAGTACGCAATCGGTAGCTTTCTGCTTCGAAGATTTTCACCGTCCTCCGGAACGAGGATGTAGCGCCCATCGAAGATGAAGTCATCGATGTGGTCGATCACGCCCTGCGCGCCGTAGTAGGGGTATGGGCCCTTGCGCGACGAGCGTTGCGCGGCTGACAGGGGCACTCGCTTGCTGTCGAGGATGTCTACAAGCTCCCCGAGCGGGGTTGGGATCCACTCACTCATGTGCCGAGGATTCCCTGTACAGCGGCATCGACCTTTGACCGCAAGCCCTCGGCCTCGTCGCTCAAGAGGGTGAACTCTTCGTACAGTCGTTCGAGGCCGCCGATGAAGTCGACGTCGCTGTCGTCGACCGCAGCCGAGCCCGTGTAGCGCCCGGGGTTAAGGCTCCAACCCTGCGCCTCGATCTCCGCGCGGGTGGCGACCTTGCAGAGTCCTGCCACGTCGACGTACGTCCCGTCTGGGAAATGTTCCTTGAGCAGGACCTCGCTGCCCTCCGTGGTCTCGACGTCCTCGCCTCGGTAGAGCCGCACAACATTGGCGAGGAACTCGACCTGCTCGGGCAGGAAGTCTCGGTGGGCCCGGGCGATCTGGCGATACATGTGTCGCGCGTCCAGGAAGAGCACGCTGTCTTCCCGCGGCGTACCTCCCTTGGCCTTGTCCAGGAACCACAGCGTCACGGGAAGAGTCACCGTGTAGAAGAAATTGGAGCTGATAGCCACCATCACGTCGACGGTCCTCGACTCGATCAGCTGCCTACGGATCTCTTTCTCGGAGTGGCTTGCGTCGCCAGCTGAGTTGGCCATGACGAAGCCAGCCCGACCCTTGGGACCGAGCGCGGCGTAGAACTCCTGGATCCACAGGTAGTTCCCGTTGTCGGCTCTTGGCAGCCCGAAGGGGAAGCGCTTGTCGCCGGCGAGCTGCTCCTTCTTGACCTTATCGACGTTGAACGGCGGGTTGGCCATCACGTAGTCGAAGGCGCCGACCGCGCCGTGCGGGTCTTCGTAGTAACTGTTGGCCTGGCGGATGTCGCCGGAGAGCCCGTGCAGGGCGAGGTTCATCTTCGCCAGCGGCACCGTGTCCTCGGTCTTCTCGACGCCGAAGACCGAGAGCTTGCGGGTGGCCGATTCGTGGTGGCGCTCAACGAACTTCGCGCACTGAACGAACATGCCGCCCGACCCGCAAGCCGGGTCGAAGACGCGACCCTGGAACGGCTCCAGGATCTCCACGATGAGCCGCACGATGGAGTAGGGCGTGAAGTACTCACCACCGCCCTTGCCCTCTTGGGCGGCGAAATTGGAGAGGAAGTCCTCGTAGATGAAGCCGAACGCGTCGCCTTCGAGCTGGGTCGGTAGCGGAGCGAAGAGGCGCAACAGCTCGATCAGCGTCGAGCGCTCCAGCTTCTGGTATCCCCGCGGCAGGATGTCCTTCAGCTCCGGGTTGGCGGCTTCGATGGCCTTGATCGCCTCGGCAACCGCCTTGCCGATGTCGTCACCCTCAGGCAGGCCGACCAGGTACGACAGGCGCGACTCGTCGGGGACGTAAAGAACCGACTTGGCCTTGTAGTCCGTGATGGTCGCCGGGTTGCGGGCGGTCGCCTTGGCTTCGACCTCGCCGCGGACGGCCTCGAAGCGGTTCTCGGCGTACGCGAGGAAGACCAGACCGAGTACCGGGTCGCGGTACTGCACCGGCGTCAGCTTCGAGTTGGCTCGCAGTTCGTCCGCGGCGGCCCAAAGGGTGGCGCGCACCCTCGAGAGGTCAGTTGCTTTCACGGAGGCAGGCTATCCGGACCTCCGGCGAGACAAGTCATCATCCGGACCAATAGGGCATGGTCGCGGCGACGTAGCGCCGGTAGTTGGGTCTCCGACACGGACGTCCCCCATGAGCGCTGCAATGAGGTACCCAGCGTGACATGGTGCAACGCGCTGCCGACCGGTCGCGGTCAGGTGACGTCCGACGTGACACAGCACGCGCGAACGGCGCCAGCCCACGGCAACGCGCAAGTCCGGGCCAGAGTGTGTCTTGACTCATCTGATGCTTGACGGAGTTGTGTCACCTGATGCTTGACACTCCGACTAGGAAACTGAGTTAGCGGTCCGTGGCCGCTGGCCCTTGATGCTACGCACGGGCTTGGTGCTGGTCCG
>JAEXXY010000036.1 GCA_023451855.1 Actinomycetes bacterium | reverse complement strand
GGACGCCAGCGCGTGCCGAGCCGCTCCTCGGCGGCGTCGCTCGCGCCGCCCATGACGACGAACCCGCGCTCGTCCGCCACGGAGCCGTCGTAGGTGAGCCGGAAGATCTGGTCGTCGTCGGCGGAGGTCCCGACCTCCGCCACGACGATCTCGATCTCGAACGGCTTGGACTCCTGGGTGAAGACCGCACCGAGGGTCTGGGCGTAGGTGTTGGCCAGGGCCCGCGCCGTGACGTCGGCACGGTCGTAGGAGTAGCCGCGCAGGTCGGCGTAGCGGATGCCCGCCACCCGCAGGCTCTCGAACTCGTTGTAGCGCCCGACGGCCGCGAAGGCGATGCGGTCGTAGATCTCCGAGACCTTGTGCAGCGCCCGTGACGGGTTCTCGGCGACGAAGGCGATCCCCTCGTCGTAGCCGAGCACGATGACGGAGCGGCCGCGCGCGATCCCCTTGCGTGCGAAGTCGGCCCGGTCCTTCATGACCTGCTCGGGCGGCACGTAGAACGGCATGCTCATCGTGCACCTCCGGGGTTGTCGCGGCGGGCGGCGACGACGCGCTGGACGTGGCCCTCGAGGACCTCCTGGTCGACGAACCGCGCGCCGGCGTGGTCGATGACCGAGACCGTCGGCCAGATCCGGCGCCCCAGGTCGGGGCCGCCCGTGGCTGAGTCGTCGTCGGCAGCGTCGTAGAGGGCCTCGATGGCGATGGCCACGGCCTGGTCCTGGCCGATCCCGGGGCGCCAGAGCTTCTTGAGGGCACCCCGCGCGAACACGGACCCGGAGCCGGTGGAGTGGTGCCCGCCCTCGGGGTAGCACCCGCCCGTGACGTCGTAGGAGAAGATGCGCCCCTTGCCGGAGTCGAGGTCGTAGCCGGCGTACACCGGGACGACGGTGAGGCCCTGCATGGCGAGGCCGAGGTTGCCCCGGATCATCGAGGCGAGGCGGTTGGCCTTGCCCTCGAGGGACATGATCGTGCCCTCGATCTTCTCGTAGTGCTCGAGCTCGACCTGGTAGAGGCGCACGAGCTCGACGGCGATGCCGGCCGTGCCCGCGATGCCGACGACGCTGTACTCGTCGGCGACGAAGACCTTCTCCATGTCGCGGTTGGCGATGAGGTTGCCCATCGTCGCCCGGCGGTCGCCGGCCATGACGACGCCGCCCTCGAAGAGGAGGGCGACGATCGTCGTGCCGTGCGGGGCCTCGATGCTCGTGCCAGCCGGCAGCGGGCGACCGGCGGGCAGCAGCTCGGGCCGGAACGCCGACACGAAGTCGGTGAAGGAGGACGAGCCCGCAGCGAGGTAGGCGTCGTCCAGGCGCCTCGGACCGCCCGCCCCGGGAGGGGTCACTGGCCGCCCTTCTGGACGAAGCCTCGGACGAACTCCTCGGCGTTCGACTCGAGGACCCCGTCGATCTCGTCGAGGACGTTGTCGATGTCGTCGTCGAGGCCCTCCTTGACGGCGGCACCGGCAGGGGCGGCTGGCGGGGCCTCGGGCGCCTCGGGCGGGTCGTCCTCACGACGCTGCGGCTTGGCGTGCTCCTGACCCGGCATAGCGACCTCCTGGATGTTGGTGAGCCCGGCAGGCAGGTGGGCTCCTCGCTCACCACGACCCTAACGTGTGGAGGCCTGCTCGACCGAGCACCATCCGGATGCCGCCCCGCACGTTCCGGCGCTTGCCCTCGGGCTACTCGGGCGTCGCGAGCCCGCGCAGCAGCGCGGTGACGTCCTCGCTCTCCTCGAGCAGCCCGCCCACCTGGGCGCGCGTGCCGCGCTCGGGGTCGAGGATCGGCACGCGCTGCAGGCTCGCGTGCCCGGGCACGTCGAAGACGACGGAGTCCCAGCTGGCCGAGAACACGTGGGGCGTGAACCGGCGCACGCACTCGCCGCGGAACCACGCCCGGGTGTCCTCGGGCGGCGTCGTGCGGGCGGTGCGCACCTGCTCGGGGGTCACGAGCTCGAGGGTGCTGCCGCGGTCGCGCAGGCGGTGCACGAGGCCCTTCTCGGGGCGCACGTCGGCCCACTGGATGTCGATGGCGGCGAGCCGGTGGTCGTCCCAGGCGAGGCCGTCACGCGAGCGGTAGCCCTCGAGCAGGCGCAGCTTGGCCACCCAGTCGACCATTTTGGCCGCCGACCACACGTCGTCCCCGAGCCGCGTCAGGACGTCCTCCCAGAGCGTCATGACCTCGGCGGTGGCCTCCGGCACCGGGTCGTCGCCCCGCGCGTCCAGCCACGCCCGGGCGGCCTCGAGGTACATCCACTGCACGTCGAGGGCCGTCATCGTGCGCCCGTCGACGAGCTCGACCGTCTCGATGAGCCCGGGGTCGTGCGACACGGCCTGCAGGGCCGCCACGGGACGACGGACCGACCAGTCGGCCGTGAGGTGGCCGTCCTCGATCATGCCGAGGACGAGCGAGGTCGTGCCGACCTTGAGGAGCGTCGAGACGTCGAGCTGCGTGGCGTCGCCGATGATGACGTGCAGGCGACGGTAGCGGTCGGCCACGGCGTGCGGCTCGTCGCGGGTGTTGATGATCGGGCGCTTGAGGGTGGTCTCGAGACCGACCTCGGTCTCGAAGAAGTCAGCGCGCTGGGAGATCTGGTAGCCCGCTCCCCTGCTGTCGACGCCGAGCCCGACGCGTCCGGCGCCGCAGATCACCTGGCGCGTCACGAAGAACGGGATGAGGTGGCGGATGATGTCGGCGAACGGCGTCCGGCGCGGCATGAGGTAGTTCTCGTGCGTGCCGTAGGACTGGCCCTTGCCGTCGGCATTGTTCTTGTAGAGGTTGACCGGCGCCTGTCCGGGGCGTGCCGCGAGCAGGCGCACCGACTCCAGCGCCACCGCGTCGCCGGCGCGGTCCCAGATCACGGCGTCGCGCGGCAGGGTGACCTCGGGCGAGCTGTACTCGGGGTGGGCGTGGTCGACGTAGTACCGGGCGCCGTTGGTCAGCACGACGTTGGCCAGGGTCGGGTCCTCGACATCGGTCAGCTGGCTCGGGTCGGCGGTCTGCCGGTCGAGCTGCCAGCCACGGGCATCGCGCAGCGGGTCCTCGAAGGCATAGTCCCAGCTCGACTGGTTGGACCGGATGCCCTGCGCCGCGGCGTACACGCTGACGACCTGACCGGAGAGGAACATCGGGTTGGCGAGCGGGTCGCCGGGCACCGAGATGCCGTACTCGGTCTCCAGGCCCATGATCCGACGCACCGTCATGGCCCGACCCTAACCGTCCCGCCCGAGGCGCCCACGGACACCTCCCGCACCCCGGACGCCTCACGCGCTACAGGGCGCCGACCTTCTGAAGGCGGTTGAGGGAGAACCAGCCGAACGGGATCGGCAGCCAGTACGTGGCGAGCCGGTAGAGGATGACCGCCGGCACGGCGACCGAGCTGTCGACGCCGACCGCCGTGAGTCCGAAGGACATCGCGGCCTCGATGCCGCCGAGCCCGCCGGGCGTCGGGACCGCCGAGCCCACGATGGCGCCGGCGAAGTAGACGACCGCGACGGACGCGACGCTGGGCTCGGCACCGAAGGCCCGGGTCGCGAAGACGAGTGCCGCGACGAACGACATGTCGAGCAGCAGGGCGCCGCCGAGCAGCAGCAGGAGCCGCCGTGGGTGCTGGAAGGTCTCGAGGACCTGCGGCATGGCCGAGCGCACCTGTGGCAGGACGCGTTCGGTCAGCAGGGTCCGGATCCTCGGGACGGCGAGCAGCCCGAGGGCGGCGATGACGACGGCGAGGATGACCGCGACGAGCACCGGTGACGGGCTGAACGACACGGACGGGCCCGTGCCGGCGAGCACGCCGGAGAGCACGAGCAGCACGAAGTACGAGCAGAACTGGGCCACCTGGGCCACACCGACACTCGCGCCGGCCAGGGTGGGCGACAGCCCGGAGGTCTGCAGGTAGCGGGTGTTGAGCGCGATGTTGCCGACCGCCGCGGGGGCGACGAGCCCGCTGAAGGCGACCGCGAGCTGGGTCATGTAGGTGCGCACGAACCGCAGGTGGATCGGCGAGGCACCGGCCAGCGCGATCGAGGCCCCGGCGAACGTCAGCGCGGCCGCGGCGACGAGGGCGACCATCCAGCGCCAGTCGGCCTGCCGGAAGATCGTCGCGAGGTCGAACTCGGTCAGCTGGGTGAGGATCACGTAGGCCGCGATGCCGCCACCGATGACGGTGATGACGGCCCGCGCCGACACGCGTCGGAGCTGGACGGGCTCGACGTGCTCGATCGAGGGGCGCAGCTCGACGAGCCGCCCGCGCAGATCCTTGAGCACGCCACGGTGCTCACGCAGCGCCTCCCGCGTGTCGGGCGTCATGGCGACGGTCTGCAGCAGCGGCACGGCGCGCAGGACGGCGTCCTCGCCGAGCGTGTCGATGGCCGCCCGGGCCGCGCGCTCGGGCCCCACGGCGAGGGCGACGGTCGTCAGCAGCTGGGCGAGGTCGATGCGCAGGCTGATGTCGTCGGCGGCGACGTCGCCGCTGCCGAGACGAGCGAGGGCCACACGGTCACCGTCGACGAGCACGTTCTGCGGGCTCAGCGCCCGGTGCGCGACGCGCCGACGGTGCAGCGTCTCGTAGAGCCGGAAGACCGCGGCCAGCTGGGCGTCGGTGAGCGCGTCGCCGACCTCGGCGACGGGCGTGCCCTCGGGCTCCACGTAGGCGATGACGGCGGAGAACGCCCCGACCTCGGCCACCGAGACCGGCCGCGGCGCCGCGATGCCGAGGTCGTCCAGGACCAGGCCCATGAGGGTGCGGTGCTCGAGCTCGGAGCGCAGGGTCAGCGCGGGGGCCCGGGTGAAACCGCTGCGCAGGCGCAGGACGCGCAGGAAGCGGCGACCGGAGGCCAGCCCGAAGGTGTCACGGTCGACGACGTGCACGTCGAGCGGGCCCGAGTCGGTGGTGGCCGCGTACCGGCGGTCGCCGGCGTCGTTGGCGTCGACGAGCTCGAGCCGGCGCACCGGCACCCCGGTGGCGACGAGGACGTCGGCGACGTCGCGGCCCGGCGCCCGCGTCGTCGTGACGCCGAACGCGAGGCGGAAGACGAGGCCGACGAGCCAGCCGATGAGCAGCGACGCGGCGAGGGCCGCGAGCGTCATCGCCCCGGACAGCAGCGTGGTGACGAGGGTCGCGACGACGACCGTGACCGCGATCGGCCAGAGCCACTTGCGCCCGGAGATGTCGGCCACGGTGAGCAGGGACACCGTCGTCACGATGACGATGTCGAGGGGGCCGGTGTGCCCGGTGCTCGTCGGGCGGGTCAGGATCTCGGTGAGGAAGCCACCGTTCCCGGTCTGCACGAGCACGGCCAGGACGATGACGAGGATGCCGGACACCACCGCGGCACCGAGCGCCTGGATCAGCTGCAGGCCGCGGCGGCGCACGACGAGGTCGATGCCCACGCCGATCGGCAGGAGCAGGACACCGATGCCGCTCAGCCACGCGAGCAGGGTCAGCAGCACGCGGGGCAGGCCGCTCGTGGCCTCGGTGAGGTCCTGCTCGACGGCGCCGCGCGTGCCTGAGGCGATGTCGGCCAGGACGAGGCCCAGCACGAGCAGCAGCACGGCGACGACGAGGCGCACGACGTCGGCCGGGCGGCGCACGCGCACCGGGATCGGCGGCTCGACCACCTCGACGTCGGCGGGCGGGACGGGGGTCGGGCCGTCCACGTCGAGCAGCTGCTCGTCGGTCGGCTCGGTCGGCTCGGTCGGCTCGGTCGGCTCGGGCGTCTGGGGGGCCTCGGACGCGTCGGCACCGGCCGCCGTCGGGGACGTCATGACGGAGCGCGCCGGGTGCTGCTCGCCCTCCGGCGGAGACGGTTCCCCGGCCGTCCGCTGCTCCTCGGGTTCGCTCGACACCTGCTCATGGTGCCTCACGCGGCAGGGTGCTCGGTGCCACCACACCGCCCGGCGAGCCCCCGGCGGCCCGGAGAGGGCCCGGGAGCGTCCAGAAACGCGTCCTGGCCCGCGCGCCTGCCGGGCGCGTCGGCTAGTCTGCGAGGGCACGCGGACCTCGAGAGAGATGGCTCGAAGTGAACGATGTGGTCGTGTTCAGCGGCTCGGCTCATCCGGCGCTCGCCGACCGGATCTGCGCCCACCTCGGGGTGACCCGCTCCCCCGTGGACATCAAGCGGTTCAGCAACGACTGCCTCCAGGCCCAGCTGCTCGCGAACTGCCGCCAGCGCGACGTCTACATCGTGCAGCCGCTCGTGCCACCCACCCAGGAGCACCTCATGGAGCTGCTCCTCATGATCGACGCCGCACGCGGCGCGTCAGCGGCCCAGATCACGGCGGTCATGCCGCACTACGCCTACGCACGCTCGGACAAGAAGGACGCCTCCCGCATCTCGCTCGGGGGCCGGCTCGTCGCCGACATGATCTCGACCGCGGGGGCGCACCGCGTCCTGACGATGGCGCTGCACGCACCGCAGGTGCACGGCTTCTTCTCGACGCCGGTCGACCACCTCACCGCGATCGGCGTGCTCGCCGACCACTTCCGCGCGACCGACCTCACCGACTCCATCGTCGTGAGCCCCGACCTCGGCAACGCCAAGGTCGCCACCCAGTTCTCGCGGCTGCTCGGGCTGCCGGTCGCCGCCGGGTCGAAGCAGCGGGTGGCCGACGACCGCGTCGTCATCGACTCCATCGTCGGCGACGTCTCGGGCAAGCGGGCCATCATCCTCGACGACGAGATCGCCACCGGCGGCTCGATGCTCGAGCTGATGGACCGGCTCAAGGACGCCGGCGCCACCGAGGCCGCCATCGTCTGCACGCACGGCCTCTTCGCCGGCAAGGCCGTCGAGCGGCTGCGCGACCACCCGTTCGTCACCGAGGTCGTCACCACCGACACCGTGCCGCCACCGGACGGCTGGCCCGAGCTCACGGTGCGTTCGGTGTCGGCGCTCTTCGCCGAGGCGATCAGCCGCATCCACCACGGCCGCTCGATCAGCTCGCTGTTCGAGGGCGTCGACCCCACGCACGCCCCACCGCAGGCCAAGCTGCCCTTCGACACGCCCGCATGAGCCGGCCCGTGTCCGCCGTGCTGCGCCGTCCGGTCGTGGCCGCGCTGCTCGACGTCGTCCTCGTCGTGGTGTTCGCGGCGGTCGGGCGCGCCAGCCACGCCGAGTCCAACCCCGTCGTCGGGGCGCTCGCGACCGCCTGGCCGTTCCTCGTCGGCACCCTCGTCGGGTGGGTCGTCGTCCGCGTGCTGCGGGGGCGGTGGCCCGTCGACGTCGGCCCCGGCGTCACCGTCTGGTTCTCCACCGTGCTGTTCGGGATGCTGCTTCGGCACCTCACGGGTGCCGGCACGGCCTTCAGCTTCGTCGTCGTCGCGTCGGTGGTGCTGGCCGTGTTCCTCCTCGGCTGGCGCGGCCTCGCCGCGTTCCTGGCCCGACGCCGCACCACCTCCCCCGCCTGACCGGCGCCCACGCCAATGCCTGAGGGCCGCGACCCGGACGGGTCACGGCCCTCAGGCGCGAGATCGCTTGCGGCTCAGAGGTACTGGCCGGTGTTGGCGGTCGAGATCGAGCGCCCCGGCTCGGTGCCGTCCTTACCCTTGAGCAGGGTGCGGATGTAGACGATGCGCTCGCCCTTCTTGCCGCTGATTCGCGCCCAGTCGTCGGGGTTGGTGGTGTTGGGCAGGTCCTCGTTCTCCTTGAACTCGTCGACGCAGCTGGTCAGCACGTGCTCGACCCGGATGCCCTTCTGCCCCGTCGTGAGGAACTCCTTGATCGCGAGCTTCTTGGCCCGGTCGACGATGTTCTGGATCATCGCCCCGGAGTTGAAGTCCTTGAAGTAGAGGATCTCCTTGTCGCCGCCCTGGTAGGTGACCTCGAGGAAGCGGTTCTCCTCCATCTCGGAGTACATCCGCTCGACCGCGGCGGTGATCATCGCCTCGATCGTCGCGTCACGGTCGCCGCCGTGGACGGCGAGGTCGTGCTCGTGCAGGGGCAGCCCCGGCGTCAGGTACTTGCTGAAGATGTCGCGGGCGCTCTCGGCGTCGGGACGCTCGATCTTGATCTTCGCGTCGAGGCGACCGGGCCGCAGGATCGCCGGGTCGATCATGTCCTCGCGGTTGGAGGCCCCGATGACGATGACGTTCTCCAGCCGCTCGACGCCGTCGATCTCGGCGAGCAGCTGCGGCACGATCGTCGTCTCGACGTCGCTGCTGACGCCCGACCCGCGGGTACGGAACAGCGAGTCCATCTCGTCGAAGAAGACGACGACGGGCGTTCCGTCGGAGGCCTTCTCGCGGGCACGCTGGAAGATGAGGCGGATGTGTCGCTCCGTCTCACCGACGTACTTGTTGAGCAGCTCGGGACCCTTGATGTTGAGGAAGTAGCTCTTCTTGTCGGCGTCCTCGGTGCCCTCGCCGGCCTCGGCGGCGCGCTTGGCCACCTGGCGCGCGACCGACGCGGCGACGGCCTTGGCGATGAGGGTCTTGCCGCAGCCGGGGGGCCCGTACAGCAGGACGCCCTTGGGCGGCTTGAGCGCGTGCTCCTGGAACAGGTCGGGGTGCAGGAACGGCAGCTCGACGGCGTCGCGGATCTGCTCGATCTGGCTGCCGAGACCCCCGATGTCCTCGTACGCGACGTCGGGGACCTCCTCGAGGACGAGCTCCTCGACCTCGAGCTTCGGGACGACCTCGTGCACGAAGTTCGCCCGGGAGTCGAGCGTCAGCGAGTCCCCGACGCGGATGCGCTCGTGGGTCAGTGGCTCGGCGAGACGGCAGACCCGCTCCTCGTCGCCGTGGGTGACGACGACGACCCGGCCGTCGTCGAGCTTCTCCTTGACGGTGACGACCTCACCGACCCGCTCGTAGCCGTGCGCGGACACGACGTTGAGGGCCTCGTTGAGCATGACCTCGCGACCGACGCCGAGCGTGCCCGCGTCGACGGACGGGCTGACGGCGACGCGCATCTTGCGGCCTCCGGTGAGGATGTCGACGGAGCCGTCGGCGGCCTCGTCGACGACGATCCCGTACGTGCTCGGCGGCTGGGCGAGCCGGTCGACCTCCTTCTTCAGGGTGACGATCTGCTCGCGGGCGTCCTTGAGGGTGCGCACGAGGCGCTCGTTCTGCGCCGACAGCGTCGACAGGCTCGTCTGGACGTGCGTCAGACGCGCCTCCAGCTCGCGGGTGCGCTGCGGTGACGTGCGCGCGGCATCGCGCAGGGCACGGACCTCGGCACGCAGCGCGTCGAGCTCACGCTGCCCCGACTGCGGGGTACCGGCACCACCCACGGCGTCGGGGTCTGGGTTGAAGACGTCGTCGGACATCTCGGCCTCCTCATCCGTCACTCGCACCACGTGCGACGCCTCGACCCTAACCCGGGCGCGGCGGATCTAGTCGGACGTTTCAGCCAGTGACCGCCGGGCGCGGCGGATCGACTTGTCGCTCTTGACCCGCTCACCCAGGGCCTCGGAGGTCCAGGCGTCGTCGGGCACGTCCGTGGAGGCCAGCGACCCAGGGGTCCCCACCGACGCGTCGGTGCCGTGGCCCGCGGGCGTCGTGCCCGTGCCGTTGCCCTCGCCGTAGGCGCCCTTGGCCGGGCGTCGCTTGCGCTCGGGGGCCACGACGCCGGGGGCCAGACGGCGGGTGGAGATCAGGAAGCCGGTGTGGCCGTGCATCCGGTGCTGTGGACGCACGGCGAGCCCCTCGAGGTGCCAACCGCGGACCAGGGACTCCCAGGCGGACGGCTCGGTGAACCCGCCGTGGGCCCGGATGCCCTCGGCGACACGGCTCAGCTGGGTGGCCGTCGCGACGTAGCAGATGAGCACGCCGCCGGGCACGAGCGCGTCGCCGACGGCCTCGAGGCACTCCCACGGCGCGAGCATGTCGAGGACGACACGGTCGACGGTGCCGGCCGGGGCGGCGTCCGGGAGCGACTCGACGAGGTCGCCGACGGTGATGGTCCAGGCCGGGTGGTCACCGCCGAAGAAGGCCCGGCCGTTGCCGCGCGCGATGTCGGCGAAGTCGGCCCGCCGTTCGAAGGACAGCAGCCGGCCCTGCTCGCCGATGGCGCGCAGCAACGACATCGACAGCGCCCCGCTGCCGACGCCGGCCTCGACGACGGTGGCGCCGGGGAAGATGTCGGCCATCTGGACGATCTGGCCGGAGTCCTTGGGATAGACGACCGCCGCGCCGCGCGGCATCGACATGACCCAGTCGGACAGCAGCGGGCGCAGCACCAGGTACTCGACCCCGGCCGTGTTGACCGCGACCGAGCCGTCGGGGGCGCCGATGAGGTCGTCGTGGCGCAGGAACCCACGGTGCGTGTGGAACTCACGGCCCGGCTCGAGGGTGATCGTGTGCAGGCGACCCTTCGGGTCGGTCAGCTGGACGCGCTCGCCCACCTCGAAGACGCCGCGGCGGCTGTGCGCGGATCCGGACGGGGCAGACGGGACGGCGTCGGTCATGGGAGCACAGTCTAGGTGCCGGAGCGACGCCGTCCGGACACCCGCCGGACGCGTGCGGCCTCCACCTCGTAGCGGCTCGCGCGGCCGCCCGCCACGCCGAAGAACCGCCGCCGC
>JAEXXY010000023.1 GCA_023451855.1 Actinomycetes bacterium | reverse complement strand
GTGCACGAGCACGGTGTCGCCCTCGGTGACGCCGAGGCGCTTGAGCACCCGCCAGGCGGTGAGGCCCGCGAGCGGGAGGCCCGCCGCCTCGTCCCACGTGAGACTGCGCGGCCGGGGAGCCACGGCCCGCGCCGGCACGGTGACGAGCTCGGCGAACGTCCCGCCGTGCACGTAGTCCTTGCGTGCGTAGGCGATGACCTCATCGCCCGGTGCGAACTCCGGGGTGTCGAAGCCGACCGCCTCGACGACGCCGGCGACGTCCCAGCCGGGAACGACGGGGAACCGGACGTCCATGACGGCGTCGAGGCCGCCCGACATCAGCTTCCAGTCGACGGGGTTGACCGATGCCGAGCGGACCCGGACGAGGACCTCGCCGGGCCCGAGCTTCGGCCGGGGCTGCTGCGTCAGGCGCAGGACGCCCGGGTCGCCGTAGCCGTCGTAGGTCATGGCGCGCATGGTGCCGTCGATGGTCGTGTCGGTCGTGCCGGTCGTGCGGCTGTCCTGGATGGTCGTCTCGCTCACGAGGACGACAAGGACGGGGCCGCGGCGTGTCATTCCCGGTGCCCCGGTGAGGGTCGTCACGAGGCGTCGGGAGCGGGTCGACCTCGGCCCTCCGCCCGATTTCTCTCGGACCGGGGGCGATGCGTATACTCAACCACCGTGCCGGGCCACCCCGTGTGGACCGTCGCGACCTGCCGCTTTAGCTCAGTCGGCCAGAGCGATTCACTCGTAATGAATAGGTCGTCGGTTCGATTCCGACAAGCGGCTCCACGCAACACCACAGGTCAGGCCCCCTTCTCGCCAGAGTCGGGGGCCTTTCCCTTGCCCGCGACCGACTCAGATGCCCCCGTGGTGCCCCCGACCTTCTGCGCCGCTTCCCACAGGTTGCGGTCGATCAGGTGGCCGTAGAGGTCCATCGTCATGGCCGCCGAGGCGTGCCCCAGGATCCGCTGGACGACCTTCGGGTCGGCGCCTGCACCCAGCCAGATCGATGCCGCCGTATGCCGCAGGTCATGGGCGCGCAGGGTCGGCCGGCCGATCGCGGCGCACGCGTCACGCCAGGCGACGGAGCGCTTCCAGTTCGACTCGGAGAGGGGACCGCCACCGGGTGCGCTGAACATCCAGGCCGAGGGGGCCTTGCCGGCACTCCAGAGGTCAAGGATCGGGACGACCGCCGCCGGCAGCGCCACAGTGCGCGAGCGTCGGCCCTTGAGCGTGTCGACGTAGAGGCCGCCCTTGGAGCTGCTGGCGAGGACACTCCGTTGCAGGCGCAGGCCCTCACCCGGCACCCGGACACGGTCGCCGACCTGGAGACCGGCGAGCTCGCCCCAACGCAGCCCGCACAGTCCAAGGACCCGGACGACATCGGCGTACGGGCCGGCGCATGCGACGGCCAATGCCTCGAGCTCCTCCAAGGAGAGGAACTGGCCTTCGCGACGGGCGCGCCCTGCCTTGGGCGGCTTGACCAGGGCCGCGACGTTCCTGGCCACGCGCCCGTCAGCGACCGCGAACGCCAGCATCGAGCGCAGCGTGGACAGGTACCGGCTGGCCGTCGATCCGGACAGCCCGGCCGCCACGAGCCCGCCTGCCCACGCCGAGACCTGGGCCTCGGTGATCGAGGCGATGGGCAGATGCCCGAACTTGGGTGCGACGTGGTTCGTCCAGGCCGAGAGGTCCGCCTCCTGCGTCTTCCTCCTGAGGGTCTGGCGCGAGGCGACCCAGTCGGGGAAGAGCGAGGCGAGCGGCACCCTTCCCCGACGCGGGTCGAACCACTCTCCGGAGCGCAGCCGGCGGGCCTGCTCCTGCTCCCACGCGACGGCGTCCGACTTGCGGTCGAAGACCCGCGTCGCCACCTCACGCCCATGGGACTTCACGCGTGCGCGGTAGCGGACGCGGTCACCGCGGACCAGTCGCTGGATGCTCACGCTGCCGGGGTCCTCTCACGTTGCGCCTCCAGCCATGCGTCGACGTCCTTCACGTCCCAGACGAGGCGGCGCCCGACCTTGATCGCTGGCGCGAACCGGCCTTCCTGGCGCAGCCACCGGACGGTCAGGACCGGCACGCGCAGCCGTTCCGCGACCTCGTCGATGGTCATCAGTTCCATCTCTCAACTCCAATCTCCTCGGGCTTTGGCTTCTCCTGTCGGGCTCTCGCTCGCTCCTGTGCGTACTCGCGGGCTCGGGCGGCGGCGGCGCGGGCGAGTTCGGCGTCGCCGTCGGTGTCCCAGCCGGACCCGGCGTAGGTCCAGTGGCCGACGACGAGGGTCGTCTCCTCGTGGTCGTCCTGCAGGAGGTCGTCGAGGTCGCGGGTGTCGAGAGTGCGTCCCTCGCGACTGGCGGCGGCGAGGCGACGTTGGAACCGGACGCGGGCTCGGCGCAGCCGGCCAAGAGTGACGCTGTACCGGCGGGACTTGGAAGAGAAGTGCCCGCGGAAGCCGAGCATGTGGGCCCACTTGCCGAGCAGCGCGTACGGGTGCTCGGCCAACGGCTGATCGGTGGCGGCCGCCTCGATCTGCTGTCGGTCGACGGTCTGGGCGATGGTGGCGCGGAGCCGGTGCAGGTGCGGGCTGCCCGGGTCGGTCGAGTCGGTGGCGGACTTTGTCGCGTACTTGGCGAGGTAGCCGGCGACCTGCTCGGCCTCGAGCTGCTTCTCCGGGTCGTCGGTCCGGTGCGTGTCGCGGACGGGCCGGGCATCGATCTGGGCGCCGAACCGCAGCCGACGGACCAGGTCGCCACCGAGCAGGGGCGGGGCGTCGAACCACACCGTCGCGGCGGCGGTCTCGATCGCGGAGGCGAGCAGCGCAGCGGGGATCCCGGCCGGGGCCGGCGCATGCGAACCGCCGCTCCCATCGTCGTCGGACGTCTCGCCGTCGACCCGCACGAGGGCGTGGAAGTGGATGAGGCCGCGCGACTGGTACTCGGCGACCTTGGCGAACTGGACGGTGGCGATCTTCGCGAGACGGTGCGGGCTGATCCCGAGCATCCGGGCCAGAGTGCGGCGCAGGGTGATGGTGAACCGGCGCCACAGCTCGGGAGCCCACCACTGCCACACGACATGTGAGGGGTAGTCGTAGCAGTCGCCGCACAGCGGCTGCCCGAGCAGCGGGTCCTCGTCGGTGTGGGTGGCGTGGCACGACGTCGGCCGGCCATGCGGGCACCGCTCGGCTTCGTCCTTCGCTCGGTACGGGCGGCAACAGCGACCGCGGCGGGTGCCGTGCACCGGCCCGAAGGCGGGCGCGGTCAGGGTCGCGAACACCAGCGGGTTCTCCCGGACCGTGTCGGGGACCCCCTTGCCGCCGACGACCCCGGCCCGGATCAGGTGGAACGTGTCCGCGGCGTAAACCCTTGAGCAGGAGGGACAGTCGGCGGTGCGGCGGTTGCCGCAGCGGACGTGCAGGACGCCGAGCGGGCTGTCGGACGAGGAGAAGCTCGAGAGCACCTCACCGGTGGCCGTGTCGACCGTCTGCGACGACCCGTGGAGGCGGATCGGTCTGGCGCAGTGGCCGACCCGCGAGGCGGCTTCGGACCAGGCGTTGAAGTCCCGTGAGAGGAGCCGGGCGACGACTTGGGCCTCGGTCGCCGCGTCGAGGTGGTCCAGGTCGAGCGGGTAGCCCTCCCCAGCCTGTTCTGTCGAGCGGAGGGGGACGGCGTCCCAAACGCGGTCTCGTGTTTCCCGGGTCATCTCGGCCACCCCCTTCCCTATCCGGTCCGGGTGGGTGTGCCGTGCAGCTGATGCAACCCCGCGGCTGCACGACACACCCGGTCCGAAAGGGCGGCCATCCAAGCTGGCTGTCTTTGCCGGCGCTGCGGGGGTTGCTCACGCGCCGGCCACGTCAAGAGACGACGAAGAAGATGGCGGACCAGAAGATGCGTGTCGTGTGTGTTGGCGGCTATTCGTGTGAAGGCCTCTGGCCGGGGTGGGGAGCCGACCCCCAGGGCATCAAGCTCGCAGTTTTTGTCAGTTCAGGTCTTTTGTGTGGGTGTGTCCGCACTCACCACCATCCACGCCCAGGGCGCCGAATCACGAAGAAACACGCCGCGTGTCGCGCGGTCGAAGTTTCACCCTCATGCCGATGATCGCTAGTTCGCGAATGACGCGTCAGGTTCCCGCCAGTCGGCCGACGTTTGCGGCTCCCAAGACCGCGATCGGCTGGCCGTAGCGCTGTGTCACGAAGGCACAGGCAGCCGCCTTCGGCTTGACCCCGCCCGCTCTCCGGCCCACATGGACCCCTCCGTGGTTCACCTTGCTCACGCGTTCAGGTGGTTCCCCAGATTTTCCCAGAATGGTCATTCATCAGCCTTCGAACGAGCACACTGGCTCTACCGTACCGGGGATCCCCAACGCTTCCCCGGTCGGAAACAGGGAGGCACCACATGTTCAAGAAACGGGCTGCGGTCATGACCGCACTACTACTGGCGGCGACATCGCTAACGGTCACCGCGACATCCAGCGGCGCGGCGCCGACTGCGCCCACCCTGAGCCCTTCGGCCAGCCCCGGCCACGACGACCCGGTGGTCAAGGCATGGAAAGAGAAGATCCTCAAGCAGGCGAAGGCCGCAGGCGGCGACGCGCCGGTCTTCAAGTCGGCTGAGTACGTCATTGACCCCGAGCGGTCGCCGGCCGTCAAGAAGGGCGACAAAGTCACACCGCTGGCTTCAACGGCTTACCCGGTGTCGGGGTGCACCCTGCAAATGGTCACCTACCACGACAAGTCCGTCTCACCCTCGTATGTGCGGGCCTCGTCGCTGACCAGTTGCCTCAGCAGTGCCGGCACGATCAAGCACACGGTCACACTCAAACGGCTCGACTGGTGGGGGTGGAGCCAGCGGGCCTCGGGCAACTGGACGGTGTACAACACCAGCTCCCTCGCCTACACAATCAGCAACCGTTGCAGCGACGGCAACTACAACTCGTGGGAAGGCTACGTCCACGGCGACTTGTGGAGGGGCGGGTACTACTACTACGCCGACGAATGGGACGAAAAAGCCCTCTACTGCGGCGGTAGCTGATCGACGACGCCAGGGGAGGGGTCCGGGTTTCTCCGGGCCCCTTCCGGTGCTCCCGCCGTAGCATGAGCGCATGGCAGAGCAGATCGCCTACCGGCTGCTTTCAGGCAGGCAACGTCAGCCCAAGCCGGCTCCGGTGCCCTACCTGCCCGCCGATGACCCGTCGCAACCGCGCAGAACCCGGGACGTGCTCGACCAATACCCGTACCTTCGGGCGCGTGTGCAGATTTGGGTGGACCGTTACGACGAATCCGCCCTCGACGACGCCGATGCCTTCGTGACCGCTCACGAGGACGACCTCGATGCCGAGAAGGCCGGTCACGACCTCGCGGTCTGGCTGTGCAACTGGGTCGTCGTGAACGACGCGGGTACGCGGTGGTTCCTCGACCCGCGCGCCGGCATCTGCTACGTCGAACTGGACAACAACAGCGCGGCTCAACTCGACCCATACCGCCACGTCGTCCAGTGCCTGACCCGGCGCCAGCCCGTCGCGCGCCGGTTCGTCGAGAAGGCCAGCGAGCTCAACGCGATCTAGCTTGCACCGCACCCCTGCCTGAACCCAACGTACAGCCGAGGGCGCCTGGCCCGGGCGCGCTCAGTCATACATCGCCGTCCGGACATGCCGCAGTCAGGACCGCTTCGCGCGTCCGGCCGTGCTGGGGTTCCAACAGCAGTTCAGGACAGCTGTCGAGGCTTGCTGGGAAACATGGCGATAAGCAGTGTCACGACCGCAGCCGCGATGACTGCCCCGTATGCAGAGGTCAGGAAGGCTCCCAAGACAGCCCAGCCGGAGGCTCCCGACTTGAGGACCTGCACGAGGTTGAGGAAAAGGAACGGAACCAACACGAACGGGAACCGCCGGTTCGCCCGCTGGGTGTAGTTGGGGCGAACGAGCGCCTTGCCCTCGAGCTGGTCTGCGCTAGCACTGTGTTCGACCCGGTCTTGTCCCACGCGCCGCACTATGCCGGATGCTGGCTGGTCCTGCCCGCGTTTGAGAGATCGCCGCTAACGTCACACGCTCATGCCGCGGACGGGACGTCCGACATGGCCGCCCAGCGGCCGTGCCGGTGAAAGTTGATCCAGCCTCTAGGACCGCCGCATCCGACGAGCCACACCAGATAACGGTTGTGCATGGAGGTGAGCCACGAAAGTAGGCATCACGTCCTTTCGGTCTAGCGTGAGGTCAGAGACAGGGGGTCCCATGACGACGAGGTCCAGTCGGGCGATGCGGCGCATGCACTGGTGGCTTGTCATCGCCTTGCTGCCGGTGCTCGCAGGCTGCTCCAGTGGTCGCGTCGCGCCGGACCCGGAACCCACGAAGGTCAACGCACATCGCGACCCCGAGCTGGTCATAGCGACTTGCACGCCCAGCGGGCTCACGCTCTCGTCCCAAAACGTCTCAGCCACCGCAGCCGGAGTCAGGTTCTCCGTGAGCAGTTCGGGCCCGGACGGGACCTACCTCAACTTCAGTTGGGACGGTGGAGGCGGAGGGGATCCCGCACCTCGACTGGCTGCGGACTGGATCAGACCAATACCGCCGGGACTGGTTCAGGTCTCCTGCTCGACGCCGACCCGTGAGTGGCCAGCGCAGACGGTCAGCGTCTCCGACGATCAGCACCACTGGAGCCCGGTCACCCTGTCAGACTTGGCCTGCCCGCCAGGAATCTCCCCGGGGTGGGCGATCTCCAAGCCGGGTCGCGGGCCAACGGCAGCGACGGCCATCAGGGACATGCTGCGCCACATGCAAGGGACGGAGTGGTCGCACGCGACCCAGTCCAAGGCGCAGATCGGCTACCCGGACGCCCCGGTACAGACGTGGATTGTCGCTATCTCGGGCCGGCCCGAGATCTCCGCCACCGTCACGGCCGCCGGACCGGACTTCGAAGCGACACCGGACACGATCTGCCACGCCTGATGCCCACGAAGACATCCTCATTTGGCTCCCTTCTGTGTCAAGAGGCCTGGTTCAGCGGGGTCGTACGCTTGGTGGTGGCGGGTCCGGGAAGTGACCTGTCCGAAGAGCCGGTCGCGGGCTGTGAGCCGGTCGCGCTGGAGTCAGAGTCGTTGCCCGAGTGTCCTCCCGGGCCCGTCACGGCGTGCTGGGTCAGGTCATCGAGCAGGGCCCGATAGACGATGTCGGACAGCCGTCGTTTGAGGCAGCGCATGGCCTCGTTCGGGGTCTTTCCGGTGGCGACCTTCCGGTCGTAGTAGGCCCGTCCGTCGGTGGTCCGGGTGCGCAGCTGGACGGTGGCCATGATGTGCAGGACGCGGTTGATTTTGCGGTTCCCGCCGCGGGACAGGCGGTGGCGCACGTTGTCCCCGGAGGAGGCGTCGATCGGGGCGGTGCCGGTCCAGGAGGCGAAGTGGGCTCGGTCCGGGAAGCGGGTGATGTCGCCGACCTCGGCCAGCAGCCGGGCCGCGCCGGAGGGGCCGATGCCGTGCAGGCCAAGGAGGGTGGTGTCGACCTCGGCCAGTAGGGCGAGCAACTCCTTGTTCGCGGCCTTCTTGCGGGCATAGATCCGCTCGAGGTCCACGACGAGCTCCATCGCGACGCGTTTGCGGGTCTTGCCGACCACGTCCCGCGGCCGCACCGACGCGAGCAGCCGGCGTGCCTGAGCCGCGGACAGGTCGCGCTTGGCTCCGCCTGGAATCAGTTCCAGCACAAGGGCATGCAGCTGGTTGGTCTTGTAGGTGTGCTCCTCGCCGATGGCGCGGCGGCGGTCGACCAGGATCCGCAACACCTCTCGTTGGGCGTCCCGGACCACCGGCCGTAGCCCGGTCATTCGGGTCCCGACGAGTGCGACCGAGTGCGCGTCGGTGGCGTCGGTCTTGCGGCCTTGACCGGTTGCGAACACCCGCGCCCGGGCGGAAAGCTTCGGTGGGACGTCGACGACGTGTTCGCCGGCGGCGAGCAGCCGGTTCGCGACGTGCCGGCCGATCCCGTTGCAGCCCTCCACGGCCCACGTCCGTTCCGCCCAGGTGCGGACCTCAGCGAGCATCGCGGTGAACCCCTCGACGTCGGTGGCGAACCGGCCGCCGCCGAGGACGGTCTCGTCGGCCGTCATCACCTCGATCGTGACGCTGCGTTTGTGCGGGTCCATGCCGATCACGACCGGACCAACCTCGACGTCCATCCCGCGCTCCTTCACCTCGAGCCAGCCTGTTGGTCGAGCGCAGAGGGCACCGCTACTTCCGGCAGCGCATTCCCTTCTTCAGCCTCTCCGGCTCTGCGGTGCCCGAGCCGGCGCATGCCAAATGAGAGTCACGACCCGAAGGAAGGACAGCCGCTGATGTGAGCGACCAACCCGGGCACCTGAACCGAGCCTGCGCAGGCACCGGTCCTACCGTCAATGAAACAAGTAGCCGCAGGTCGGACCCCCCGGGGATGCCCGTCCGTCCCCACAAGGAAGACCACGTTGACGGGCGCGACACGTGGGCCCGTCCAGCAGGCGCGTTCCTTCACCGTCCGGTAGAACTGCCTCACGCACTGCCAAAGGGGGCCCGATGGGGAAAAATCGATCGGCGGCGATCGCCACAGGTATCGCTGTCCTCGCCGTAGGGTGCTTCGCGCTGGGCCGCGCCACCGGAGACGATGTCACCTGGCGAACCGGCACGGCCGTCCTGGGCGGCGATGCGAACTCGCCGCAGTTCTCAGCGCAGGAGGCTCCCGGCGAGGATTGGCCATTCGGAGCTCGCGGTTCGGTACTTCAATGGGTCGACGCGAAGGGCGAGAGCCACTCTGGCGGGTGGCCGCAGTGCCTGATGCCGCCCACGGAGCAGGACCCCTCCCGCGCGCAGATCGTTGCGATCAGATTTGGCACGGTGCCGGTTGATGATGGCGAGTTCGGCAGTGGGCAACGGGTCGTGGCCGTCGACTGCCGGTCCTGAACCAGCCCAAACGAAGGGTCGGACAACTTAACGCCAGGCCACCCGCAGCAGGCGGCCCTACAGTTTGGGAAGGCTCCGATGACTCTCGACGGACGTCCAGACAGGACGGCCACCAGGACCGTCAAGCGCGACTGGCTTTGCGTGCTGATCGGCGTTGCGGCGGCTTTCGTGCTCCCACCGCCGGTTGGCTATGTCGCGCTGGCCGGCGTCGGATTATGGGCGTTCCGTCGTCCGCTCCCACGCTGGGTGGGCTTGTCCATGATCGGTGCGGGGGCGGTGTTGCTGGCGTATCAAATGGTCTCGACACCGAGCTTCGCGTAGCCCTTGAGGCGCCTTCAGCGCTTCTCCGCTGGCAGGTCGGCGTCGGCCGGTCGGGCCGTTGGCAGTGCGCGCCGCACAGGGACAGCGGATTGGCATTCGTGTCTTGACTCATCTGATGCTTGACGGAGTTGTGTCACCTGATGCTTGACACTCCGACTAGGAAACTGAGTTAGCGGTCCGTGGCCGCTGGCCCTTGATGCTACGCACGGGCTTGGTGCTGGTCCG